>JAISOJ010000107.1 GCA_031275735.1 Dysgonamonadaceae bacterium | reverse complement strand
GTCGAAATGCTGACGAATGTAAGCCACAATATTTTCAATTCGTTGCGGGCTTGCCAATGCTTTTTCGCGGTCTATATCCCAAACTTTTTCGTCAGCGATATTTTCTTCCTCTCGCATTGCACTTACATAATCAATGCGAAACGGCAGTACATTTTTATCAGTAATAGCATCAACAATGGTGTAGGTATGCAGTTTGTCGCCGAATGCCTGTTGGGTAGTTTTAAGATTCGGATTTCCGCCTGCGCTGGAATTTACGGCAAAAATCGGCGTTCCTGTAAAGCCAAAAATATGGTATTTTTTAAAAGCCTTTGTGATAGCCGTATGCATATCGCCAAATTGTGAGCGGTGGCACTCGTCGAAAATAATTACGAAATGCTTGCCAAACACGTCATTGCGGGCTTGACCCGCAATCCCCTGATCTTTGAGGAGATTCCCGCCTGCGCGGGAATGACGGGACTGTTTTATATAATTTGCAAGTTTTTGAATCGTAGTGATTATTATCTTGCTGTTTGGGTCATTCAATTGCTTTGCCAAAATGGCGGTGCTGGTATTGCTGTTTGCCGCGCCTTTTTCAAACTTGTCGTATTCTTTCATTGTTTGATAGTCCAAATCCTTTCTGTCCACAACGAAAAGCACTTTGTCAATATATGGCAGCTTGCTTGCCAACTGTGCCGTTTTGAAACTTGTGAGCGTTTTGCCGCTGCCGGTGGTGTGCCAGATATAGCCGCCGCCTTCCACTTTGCCATAAGTTTTGTAGTTATTGGAAACATTGATACGTCCCAGTATGCGCTCGGTGGCAACGATTTGATAGGGTCGCATGGCGAGCAGCATCTTGTCGGAAGTGAAAACGCAATATTTTGTTAAAAGATTGAGAATAGAATGTTTGGCAAAAAAGGTTTTGGCAAAGCCGGCTAAATCGGTAATCGGCTTATTATGGGCGTCTGCCCACCATGAGGTAAATTCGTAACTGTTGCTTGTTTTCCTGTCTGAATTGTGGTTGTTATGATTTGAATGATTCCTTTGATTTTTTTCTTTGATATGCTGATTGCGGGTTGTATTTGAATAATATTTTATCTGCGCCTTCGCGAGCAATAATGCCGAGTGATTTGAGTTTGGCAAGATTTTTAAGTACAGCCCTTTCGGAAATCATTAAACTTTTTGCCCTTTCCAATACAGTTATTGCCGGTTTATTATAAATCATTTCCAATATCTTTTCTTGATTTACACTGAACTTATTTTTATTTACACTGAACTTTTCGTTATTTACGCTGTCTTTCTCCACAATAATATTTTTCTGCCCATTTGAATTGCCGGTAGGGTGCAAATCCTGTTTATTAAATCCGATATGCAAATATCTGTTTTTAAGTTCGTTTTGTTCGTTAAACAATAAATTTCCAAAGAATTTCATTAAAAATTCCGGCGTAGCATAAATTTTATGTTCGTAATCATTATAGTTAGCCCTGACAAGCGCGTTGCGGAAATACCACGAATGAGAGGCAAATATATCATTTTCAACTTTAAAACCGAAAGTTTGCAGATATTTTATGGTAAAAACAGCAACAGTTCTTGTGTTTCTTTCGCCGAAAGGGTAAATTTGCCAAATTCCGGAAATAAATTTCACAATATGCTCAACGATTTCCTGCTTTGAAAGTCCTTTGTACTTGAAATTCTTTTCTTCTTTGAAATCGTAGTCAAGCGTTGCGGTAATGATATCGGACGAAGCGTAAAGTACAGTATTTCCGTCTAAAACCCACTCTGATTTTGTAATATTGTAATCGCGAAATTTGCCGGTTTTCACTCGTATTGTTTCCACGCCCGTAAAAAGTCTGCGGTGAATGTTCATCAATTCAGCAGGATTGAAAACAAATGTCTTTTCAGACAAGATTTCAGTAATGTTTGCAGCAACTTTGTCTGCCTCTTCGGTGCGGTCGTCAACGGCTTGCTCTTTTTTTTGCTGTTGCTTGTAATAGCTGTCAATGCGGTATTTAACTTCGTCAATAGTTATTTTGCCCTCAATGTTTTCTTTTGCTGTTTCGAGCAGGTATTCAGAGGGTTTCAGCCCATCAACCTGCTGCAAGCCGATAGCGGTTTGCCAAATTTGCGCCTTCTCTATCGCGAAGGTTCGCCCTGCCGGATATATTCTTCAAAATCGCGCATCATAATTCACACTTTTCCAAATCATTAACTATCGCATCTATCGCTTGTCGCAATTCATCTTCGCGCCGTACAATTTCCACAATTTCGGCATTCAGTTTCCGAATATCAATCACCTCGCGGGTATCTTCCTGCTCTACATACGACGAAACGGAAATGTTGTAGTCGTTATCGGCAATGGCGGAATTATCTACAAGAACGGAAAAATGAGGGATTTGCGGGTCAAGTCCGCCGTGGCGGTCAGAGTAGGTTTTCAATATTTTGGCTTGATTTTTTGCCGACAGTTTGTTTTTATTGCCGACGTGTTCAAATTCTTTTGAGGCATCGATAAACAGCGTCTTATTGTCGCGTTTCGATTTTTTCAAAACGATGATGCAGGTGGCAATGGCAACGCCGAAAAACAGATTTTCGGGCAGTTGAATGATGGCGTCAATATAATTGTTGTCTATCAAATATTTGCGGATTTTCTGTTCCGCGCCCCCGCGATAGAGTACGCCCGGAAATTCAACAATAGCCGCCGTTCCGCTTGTAGAAAGCCAACTCAACATGTGCATTGTAAAAGCAAGGTCGGCTTTCGATTTGGGCGCAAGCACTCCGGCAGGTGAAAAACGCGGGTCGTTAATCAGCAGCGGATTGTCGTCGCCGTCCCATTTTATTGAATAAGGCGGATTTGAAACAATGGCATCGAAAGGCTCATCGTCCCAATGTGCAGGGTCGATCAGCGTATCGCCGTGCGCAATATTGAACTTTTCGTAGTTGATGTCGTGCAGGAACATGTTGATACGGCAAAGGTTGTAGGTCGTAATGTTTTTTTCTTGACCGAAAAACCTTGCCGCACGTTTTCCTTGCCCAATATCTTGGCAAATTTCAACAGTAATCCGCCACTGCCGCAAGCAGGATCGTATACTTTGTTTACCTGTTTTTTGCCCACAACCGTAATTTGTGCAAGCAGTTCGGCGACTTCCTGCGGCGTATAAAATTCGCCGCCCGACTTGCCGGCATTGGAAGCGTACATCGTCATCAGGTATTCGTAGGCGTCGCCGAAAGCATCAATCGTATGTTCCTGATAATCACCGAGTTTTAGATCTCCGGCAGCCTCCATTATTTTGACTAACAGTTCGTTACGTTTTGCGACAGTTGCGCCGAGTTTGTTGGAATTTACATCGAGGTCGTCAAACAAGCCTTTCAAATCCTCTTCGCTGTCAGCGCCTTTGGCGGAATTTTCGATATTGCTGAAAATGCGGCTCAATGTTTCGTTCAGGTTAGCATCCGTTTTGGAAATTTTCCTGATATTTTCAAACAGTTCGCTCGGCAGAATGTAAAACCCTTTTTCAACCACAGTTTCCGTTCTGCCAAATTCAGCGTCTTCGTCCGAAAGAGCGGCATAATTGAAATCAGCGTTTCCTGTTTTGTATTCCTGCTCATTGATAAAGCATGTCAGGTTTTCACTGATAAAGCGGTAAAACAGAAATCCGAGGACATATTGTTTAAAATCCCAACCGTCCACGCTTCCGTGCAAATCGTTGGCTATTTGCCATATAGCGCGATGCAACTCTGTGCGTTCTTGTTCTTTAGTCATAGTATATTTTTGTTCCTGTTTATTAAAATTAATCTTCACGCTTACGTTTTTTCGTTGAAACAAGCAAATCTTTTATATCTACATTCAACAATTCGGCGATCTCATATAAAACTTTAAGCGACGGCTGCGTTACGTTGGAACACCAACGCGAAATAGTCGCAACATCTTTACCAATGGTATCCGCCAACCATTTTCCGGTTTTATTTTTTTCAACCAGAACAACTTTCAGCCGATTTATCTGTTTCATCATTTTTTTTTGATTTCAAATGCAAAGATATTGATAATTTTTGTATTTTCAAGAAATGTTATACCTTTGTACCGAGTTGTTTGAAACAATGGAAAAACAAAGTTGAGTAAAGAAGACCGCTCGTTTCCATATCGTTACCCATTGAGGAGGCTCTTGAGTACAAGATTTTGTTTTTCAGAGGTTTTTAGAAAAACTTTTTCTACATTTGCATAAAATACAAATAAGATGGAATATAGGAAATTAACGACGGAAGAAATAGTGCAATTGGAGAAGCAAAATTGCCGGGCGCAAGATTGGACGCTTGTAACGGTCGGAGAAAGTTTTTCTCCGGAATACGTTCATCATGTGACTTTTTCCGGAAACATTCGAATGGGACGTTTTGACAGGGTTTTTACTTTTGAAGGCGGCGTACAAAAACAGGCAGGGCTTTACAACGCTACGCTGCATAATTGCGAAATAGGCGATAATGTCCTTATTGATAGAGTTCAAAATTACATTGCCAATTATAAAATAGGACACAACACCCTGATCCAACAGGTGGACCGCATCTTGACGGATAAAAAATCAACGTTCGGGAACGGAGTAGAAGTTGCGGTCCTGAATGAAACCGGAGGAAGGGAAGTGAAAATAAATGATAAACTCTCGGCGCATGTCGCTTATATTTTAGCCTTATACCGTCACCGTCCTGCTTTGGTAGCGAAGTTGAATGAAATGATTGATTTTTACTCCCAAAAACATGCTTCTGAAATCGGAGAAATCGGGGATAATGTACAAATTATACATACCGGACTGATCCGGAATGTTCGTATCGGTAACAATGCCCGGCTTGAAGGTGTCCGTCGTTTGGAAAACGGAAGCATCAACAGCAACGAATACGATCCGGTGCATATCGGTTACGGCGCGATTGCCGAAGATTTTATTATCTGCTCCGGATCGCAGGTGGAAGACGGAACGATGCTTACCCGTTGTTTTGTTGGACAATCTTGCCGATTGGGTCATGCTTATTCGGCCAGCGATTCGCTTTTTTTCAGTAATTGTCAGGGCGAAAATGGAGAAGCTTGCGCTATTTTCGCAGGCCCTTACACCGTCACACACCATAAATCCACTTTGCTGATTGCCGGTATGTTCTCGTTTATGAATGCCGGTTCCGGATCGAACCAAAGCAATCACATGTATAAATTAGGTCCTATCCATCAAGGAATTATTGAACGTGGAGGAAAAACGACCAGCGATTCCTATATCCTCTGGCCGGCTAAGATCGGCGCTTTTTCTTTGATAATGGGACGTCATTACCGAAATTCGGATACTTCTAATATGCCTTTTTCCTACCTAATCGAGAGTAACGATGAATCGATTCTGGTGCCGGGCGCAAACCTTAAGAGCGTAGGAACTATCCGTGATGCACAGAAATTTCCCAAACGCGACCGACGGAAAGATCCCAATAAATTAGATCAGATCAATTTCAATCTTTTAAGTCCTTACACCGTTCAAAAGATGTTCAAAGCCATTGAAATTCTCAAAGGACTTCAAATAACTTGCGGCGAAACATCCGAAACTTATACCTATCAAAGTTGCCGGATAAAAAATTCTTCTTTGAAAAAAGGCTTGGATATTTACGATAAAGCGATAAAAAAATTTTTGGGCAACTCAATTATTTCCCGCTTGGAAGGAGAAAAATTTACTTCGATCCAAGAGATAAGAAAACGTCTAAAGCCCGATTCGGTTATCGGTTTAGGCGCTTGGCATGATATAGCCGGCCTTTTGATACCCAAACAAACAGTCAATGAGCTATTGGACGGAATTGAATCGGGAACTATTCATAAATTGAAAGACATCAATAGTTTCATCCAAAATGCTCATAAAAATTATTATTCTTATGAATGGACATGGGCCTGGGATAAGATTCAATCCTATTACAAGGTCACATTAGAAACGATTACCATCGAAGATATTATCCGTATCGTGGAAGATTGGAAGGAAGCTGTAGTGGACATGGATAAAGTTCTTTATGAAGACGCTAAAAAAGAGTTTTCTTTATCTTCGCGTACCGGCTTTGGCGCCGATGGAAACGATAACGAGCGGCGCTTGGATTTTGAATATGTGCGGGGTAATTTTGAAAAAAATACTTTTGCTGTTTCCCTTTTGCAGCACATAGAGAAAAAGGCTCACTTGGGGAATAAAATAATAGACGAAATGAAGCAGATAAATAGCGAAACGCGTACATATTAATGATTACGGATATCAAGCGATTCATCTGTCTTGAACACCGAATTTCGGATGATTAAATATACATTTCCAATTATTACCGGCTTTTTCTAATAGGCTGACCCTGCATTTTCCGGATGAACCTAAAAAATACAGTTTGATATATTTTTTATTCTCCAGGGAATCCCATCAAGATGATTTTACGATCAATTGCATGAAAAAAACATCGATGAATCCGTTTTCCGTTTTAATCCACGAACGAAGCAGTCCGGTTTCTTCATAGCCGCCTTGACTAAATAGTTTATAGCTAGGCATATTACGTATGGGTACATAAGCATAAAGTTGTTTCAACAAAAGGAAGCGGAATGCATATTCTTCCATTAGTTTCAACGACTGTAAGCCAAGTCCTTGGCGCCGGTAAGCGGCGTCTATTAGAATCCCAATTCCTGCACGCAGGTTCATAGGGTCGAAATCGTATAAGTCAATGGTTCCGATAGAATCGCCGCTCTTTTTTTCTTCTATCATTAACCGTAGTTGCCGGGTTTGAAAGATATCTAATGTCGAATTGGATAAGTAGTCCCGCAAAGCAAATTTCGAATAGGGCGTCAAAGTGATACCATTACGCCATAAAGTAGAGTCATTTTCCCATTTATACAATACATCTAAATCTTCGGGTTCTAAAGCCCTTAAAATAATCTTGTCATTTTCAAATAAAGCCATAATCATATCTTTTATTACATTAATTGAGCAAATGTACATAAAATTCCCGGCATTATATACAGACGGATAAAAATTTGTGAGTCCTATCGATGGCGTCGAGTATTTTGAAAGAAAAAACCGCACACCTAGCCTATCAACGAATCTCGTCGCACAAAATCTTTTCAAAAATCACGCGCAAGCATCTTCAAGGTTTGATGTACTATTTCTGGAAACACCGGAAACGGTTATAATTTTCGTATTTTATTATCTTGTAAAATCAATTGTCCATTATCGCAAAGGAAACGAATGGCTTCTATCACTTGGGCTTTCGGGAAACGAATCGAGTAAATGATTTTGTCTAAAGCAAATTCATCTTCTCCTACAAATTCTAATATTGTTCGGATAATCCGGTTCATGGTCGATGTTTCCGTTTCATTGTGCCTTTTGGCTAAACAAACATCGCAGTGACCGCAATTTCCGGCGCTTTTTTCTCCAAAGTATCGCAGCAACGTCCGGCTGCGGCACTCGATATCCGAATTTCCGTAATGAATAACTGCTTCAATCCGTTTTTGTTGGCGTTCTTTCCTTTCCTCATAAACAGGGCGTGGAATATTTAAGTATTTTAGTTCTTCTCTGTTTTGGACATAATAAATGACTGGAACTTTTTTAGCCGGTACATAATGGATGATTCGGTTGGCAGATAAAAATTTCAATCCTTCATACACTTGATGGGGAGTTGTTTCGGCACGTTGAGCCAATAAAGTTTCGTTGATATATACATAGTCGGAAAACAATCCGGTATAGGAACGCAAAACAACTTGGAGTAGTTTTTCTATTTCGGCATTGAATCCCGATCCTTTATACAAATCGTCGCGTTGCGTGGTGAAAAGCAGTTTTGATTGCTTGTCTGTATCTTCAATGTATTCGATGTAACCCGATAAATCAAGAATTTTTAAAGCGTAATGAACATGAGTGATATTGTAATGAAAAGCCGAACAAAATTGTTCAATAACGAAATTATGCCCGGTTTCAATTCCCATATGCATTCCTATTTCAAAAAAATAGGCTAATTTTTCGTACACGTCTTTGACAAATTCCTTGTCCGGAAATGTATCCGTAAGCTGTTTTTTCAGTTGTCCTTGGTCTTTGGAAGAATAGAGCGCTACGGCATACGATTTTTTCTCATCGCGTCCGGCGCGTCCTGCTTCTTGAAAATATTCTTCCAGCGAACCGGGCAATTCGTAGTGGATCACCACCCTCACATCGGGCTTATCGATCCCCATACCGAAAGCATTGGTGCAAACGATTATCCGGCATTGACCGCTTTTCCAATTGTTTTGCTTCCGGATTTTATCGTCGGAAGTCAGTCCCGCATGGAAAAAATCGGCGTCAAAACCGGCTCTTACCAACTCCACAGCAATCTCTTTTGTCCTTTTTCGGCTTCTTACATAAATAATTGCCGTTCCGGGAACATTATTCAATATCTTAATAATTTCGTATAATTTATCTTCTGTTTTACGAACAATGTAGGCAACGTTTTTTCGTTCAAAACTTTTCCGGAAAACATTTTTCTTCTTGAAATGCAATTTTTCTTGAATGTCGTCGATTACGTCCGGGGTTGCCGTTGCGGTAAGCGCTAAGACAGGAACTCCGGGCAAGTGTTCCCGTAAGTCGGCAATATTCAGATAAGAAGGTCGAAAATCATAACCCCATTGCGAAATACAATGCGATTCGTCGACGGCAATCAAGCAAACGGTCATGTAATTCAGTTTGTTTAGAAAAAGTTCGGTGTTCAATCGTTCGGGAGAAACATAGAGGAATTTGTAATTACCAAAAATGCAATTGTCTAGTGCGACAAGTATTTCTTCCCTGCTCATCCCCGAATGTACGGTTGTAGCTTTAATTCCCCTGTGGCGGAGGTTATCCACTTGGTCTTTCATTAAAGCGATAAGCGGGGTGACAACGATACAAAGCCCTTCCATTGCTAAGGTAGGCGCTTGAAAAGTCAACGATTTTCCTCCTCCCGTAGGCATCAATCCCAAGGTATCGTTTCCTTCATAAACGGAAGTGATTATTTCTTCTTGAAGGGAACGAAAAGAATCGTATCCCCAATACTGTTTAAGAATTTCGCTGAAAAGAGAATGGGGAAAAGGAGAATGGAGAAAAGAAGTCCGGAGGTCGGAGCGCGGAGTACGAACCCGTTCTCCGTTCTCTTTTTCCCCGTTTTCTTTAATTTTCTCCATTTTCGATTATTCTTATATCTTTTATCATCAACTGAATATTGGTTGTATTGTTGTAATTGTTTTCTTCAATCGTATAACAAATGTCGAAAGGTTTACCCGATTTGATATAATCGTTGTAGCGGTGCATGCCGAAAGCAATGGCTTGCATAACTGTATCGCAAGAATCGTCAATCAGTTCCAGTTTGATATGTTCCAATTCTTTTCCGACTAATTTACTTGTTCCGGCGTCCTTTACGTTCAAAGAGCAGAAAACCGGTTTGGCGTTATCAGGGCCAAATGGGTGCATTTTTTTCATGTCGTTGACCAATGTCGCATCAATTTCGCCGAATTTCAATATTAGGTCGATATCCAAGGTTTGAATCATCTGGGATTCAATCATGTGTTTATCGGCGTATTCTTCCAGGCGCGATTTGAACAAAGCGATGTTTTCTTCCAACAAAGTGACTCCTGCGGCAAACGTATGACCACCAAAGTTTTCCAATATGTCTTTGCAGGATTCTATGGCTTTGTAAATATCGAAGCCGGTAATCGAACGGGCGGAACCGGATATGAATCCGTTGGATTCGGTCAAGACAATGGCCGGTTTGTAATATTTTTCGGTTATACGGGAAGCGACGATGCCAATCACGCCTTTATGCCATTCTCGGTTATAAATGACAATGATTTTTCCTTCGATAAGCTCCGGATTTTCTTCGATGAGGACGTAAGCCTCGTCTGTGGTTTTTTTGTCTAATTCTCTCCGGTCGTCATTGTATTGGTCGATATTTTCACTTTTTCCTTTGGCTGTTACAAAATCTTTTTCCAACAACAAATCGACGGCTTCCTTTCCGTTCATCATCCTTCCTGAAGCATTGATACGAGGTCCTATTTTGAATACGATATCGCTGATTGAAATTTCTTTTCCCGATAATCCGCAGATGTCAATAATACCTTTCAGGCCTTTACCGGGATTGTGACTTAGTTGCTTCAAGCCGAAGTAAGTCATTATCCGGTTTTCGCCTGTAATAGGGACAATGTCCGAAGCAATACTCACTGCGACTAAATCCAAAAGATTTTTTAGGCGGGAAAATTCCAAACCGTTGTTCGCGGCGAAAGCCTGCATGAATTTGAATCCGACACCACAGCCCGAAAGGTGCTCATAAGGATAGGTTGAATCCAAACGTTTAGCGTCTAAAATAGCTACAGCGTCCGGCAATACTTCGTCGGGCATGTGATGGTCGCATACGATGAAATCAATTCCTAACGATTTGGCGTAAGCAATTTTATCAATTGCTTTAATGCCACAATCCAAAGCGATAATCAAAGATACTCCCGTTTCTTTGGCATACTCAATTCCCCGTTTAGATATGCCGTAACCTTCGTCATAACGGTCGGGAATGTAATAATCTAAGTTGGATTTCCAACTGTTTTGCTCCAAAAACTTGTAAACTAACGCTACGGCAGTAGTGCCGTCCACATCATAATCCCCATAAATCATTATCCTTTCTTTATTTCCTAAGGCTTTGTTCAAGCGTTCTACCGCTTTTCCCATATCGGGATAAAGGAAAGGATCGTGTAAATTTCTCAAACATGGATTCAGAAACTGTTGCGCTTCTTCTTCCGTAGTTATTCCTCGTTGTACCATTAATAGGCAAACAGGAGGACTTAAGCGGAACTTCTCCGCTAGTTTTGCTTGTTTAAGTATCTGTTCGTTTGTAGGGAGCTGATAATTCCATTTGCTTGTCATTAATATATTGTTTTATTTTTCTTTTTCATTCTCAGAAAGCAGATTAAGACTAATCCACTGATTGTAGCTAAATTAAAAAACTATTATTGTTTTTCAATACCGTTTACTTAATTAACTTGTAAAGTTACGAATTTATTATGAGATCCTCTCTTTTTTAACGAACTTTTGCAAATTTTGAATTCAGCTTAATTTTTCCCGGGCAACTGCACCTAAATAGTAGAGACGGTGCATGCACCGTCTCTACAACCTGCGCAGGGCGGAGGTAAATCTATGGACAATGATAAATCATTTCCTGATGACTTTGAATATTTTTCCATTTACCCGAACCAGGTAAATGCCTTGCGGGAGGTGCCCGACAAAAACGCTTTCTTCACCCTGGACGGTTTGTTGCAGGACGGCTCGCCCGCCGGCATCAATAATGCAGACACTAAATTCCCTAAATTCCTTAGAGACGTTGATACGGAAACTTTCCCCAACGGGATTGGGATAAAGCACAATGTCTTTGCCAACGGCCGCCGCCCGTTGCGGAGTGGAAATAAGACCCAACTGATGCTCCGTCATGTCGACCGAGCGTAAGCGAGCGGAGACATCTTACGTCGAACTAAGGTTAATAGTTTAACTCTATCTTAACGGGATAATGATCAGAAGGTAATCTGACTGTCGCCCTGGTAAAAATTATCTCCTTCGGGAAATTGGGGAGGATGATTCTTCCATCGTCGACGACATCTCTGTAAGTATCTGTAAGAATTCCATATTTCAGTACTTTAAACGAAGGCGAGACAAAAATATGATCAAATCGGCTATTCGTAATAATATCCGGCTCAAAGTTGTTCGCGGTTCCGTGCCAGGCATAGCTGAAAGTCGACACATCGTAAGAGTCCTTAACAATTTCGGAACTTCTTAACCTCTGATATACGTCGGAATTTTGATCGGCATTAAAATCTCCGGACAGCACGATGTTATCCCCTTTTGCGATTTCTTTGATTTTATCAAGAATCAATCTCGCACTCTCTTTTCGCGCCACGATTCCTCTATGGTCGAAATGCGTATTGAAAAACCAGAATTGGAATCCGTCTTTTTTAACTGCAAACTTTCCGTAAGAAACAACACGGTAACATTCAGCATCCCAGCCTTTCGAGGGCGTATCGGGTGTTTCCGACAGCCAGAAGTTTCCGGATTCCAGCAATTCAAGTTTATCTCTTTTATAAAATATAGGGACAAATTCGCCCTTCTCTTTGCCGTCTTCACGAGCTGCTCCGGTATACGAATAGCCGGAAAGACTGTCCAGCATATTCTTCAACTGATGGGATTCTACTTCTTGAAGGCCAAAGACGTCGAAGTCGTGATACCGGATCAGTTCACATATCTTAGGATAACGTTTGAGCCAACCATTTCCTTTTAATACATCTTCTTCTTTGTCAACACGGATATTATACGTGGCGACATTCAACTGTGCATTTATTGCAAAGCAATAGAATGCAAATAATAAACCAATAATTAATTTTGTTTTCATCATTTTTGTTATTTATTTATGTAGTGTGAATTTGCGTAACATGAATTACTCATATTACTTGAATAAATAATATCACGGTTGCGATAATTGCAAAAAATCTTTGCCATTTATTTGTTTTTTAATTTTAAATTATACTACTCCATGCATCCAGGTTTTCACTTTCTTTGTTATTGCCCACATCAGCAGGGCAAATATTATCGAAAGTATGGCCGGGATAGAAAATAGCGTTGTGAGATCCCATTTTTCGTAATAACTCGCCAGTTGTCCGGCGAGAAAATTGCCAAGAAAAGAGGACAGAAACCAAACCCCCATAAACAGCGACATATACTTTACCGGGGCAAGTTTCCTGATCATTGACAGGCCGATTGGCGATAAACACAGCTCTCCGACAGTACTGAAAAAATAACATCCTGTTAAGTACAGTATGCTTACCGGCATGTTTCCATTTTTAAGATATACGCTCGCCCCTATGGTTATGATAATGAATCCAATACCTTGCAACAGGAGTCCCCACCCGAATTTGCCGGGTATTGATGGTTCGTGTTTTTTCAGTGTTTTCCATATCCAGGAGAAAAACGGTGTGAGAATCAGAATGAACATGGGATTGACTGACTGAAAAAAGGTCGATTTGAACTGAAAACCAAATATTTTTGGTAACTCTGTCGCTTCGTCGGCGAAGAAGGACAACGATGATCCGGCTTGTTCAAAAAAGGCGAAGAATAACACAGAAAAGGCTGTTAAAATGAAGATTGCTTTCATTTTGTCGTAGTCCTGCGCAGTAAGCGGTTTGGTTTCGACTTTGCTTTTGCCAACCGGTTTTAATCCGACATTGCCAAGCATGCGCCTTTGCAACAGATGATATACAACCGTGCTCAACAGCATCACTGTGCCGGCAGCCATGAAACTATACTTCCATGCGATGCCTTGCCCTAAGGGAATGTCCGTAAATAACATTTACATTTAGGATGGTTTTATAACGTAATTCCATTCGCCATGAAATTTGTATTTTTTAATATTTACTGTTTCTAATTCCTCATCTGTGATTTTA
>JAISOJ010000099.1 GCA_031275735.1 Dysgonamonadaceae bacterium | reverse complement strand
CGAATAGTTGTTACTACCTTTACGGTCTCTGTAAACCTGAAACAGGAATAAGAAAAAGAGTGTAAACTTAACTTCGGAATAACTATTTAAAGTGTAAACCGGATTCAGTAAAGGACATTTTGTCGTACCTTTGCGAGGTCTTTTACAGGTAAATATGAATGATGACCGAACAGGAGTTAAACCATGTGCTGTCTGCCATTACTTCGCTTCCGGCAGAAACCGAAATTGTTGAGTTCAAGGAAGCAAAAAGCGGTTACGATTTCGACAAAATCGGGAAATACTTTTCAGCGTTGAGCAACGAGGCCAACCTGAAAGGCAAGTTTTGTGCGTGGCTTGTTTTCGGGGTGGAAAACACGAAACACCGGATTGTCGGGAGTAATTACCGCCCCAGCCGTAAAGACCTGGACAGCCTGAAAAAGGAAATCGGCGACAAGACAACACAGAATATCTCGTTCATCGAAATATATGAACTGCATAAACCCGAAGGCAGGGTGATCATGTTTCAGATACCCGCCGCGCCGCAGGGCATTCCGGTGGCATACGAAGGCTTTTATTACGGTCGCGCCGGGGAAAGCCTTGTTGCACTGAACATAGAGAAGATCGAACGGATACGCAACCAGGCAGCTAATCGCGATTGGTCTCGCAAAATTATTCCTGACGCCACATTCAACCATTTGGATAAAGATGCTATTCGGAAAGCGCGGGAACAATACAAGCTGAAAAATCAATTGTTGGCAAAAGAGGCTGATACCTGGACTGACGAGGTGTTTCTTGACAAGGCAAAAATCACGCTTGACGGAAAAATCACAAACACGGCGATTTTACTTTTGGGCAAAAACGAAGCAAGCCCTTTGCTCTCGCCTGCCGTTGCGCAAATATCGTGGATTTTGAAATATGCGCCCGAAGGTTACGAACATTTTCATACGCCGTTTATTTTGACGGTTGATAAGGCGCTTGCCTGTATTCGCAACACGAAATATCGCTATATGGCGGACAGTACGACGCTTTTTCCCCAGGAAGTTACCCGTTATGACGAATGGGTAATGCGCGAAACGCTACATAATTGCGTGGCACATCAGGATTATAGCAAAAGTAGCCGTATAATAATTCTGGAATATGAAAACCGGTTGATTTTTGAAAATGCAGGCAGTTTTATTCCCGGTTCGGTAGAAGAAGTGATACGCTTCGACCGCCCGCAGCCATATTACCGAAACCGATTTTTAGTGGAAGCTATGGTCAATCTGAATATGATTGATACGATTGGCAGTGGCATTAAGCGGATTTTCACAACGCAACGGGAGCGTTTTTTCCCAATGCCGACTTACGATATTTCTAACAAAAATCATACAGAAGTAATTCTTTACGGCGAACTTATCAATGTGAATTATTCGCGGTTCTTGTTTTCACGTCCTGAATTGAATTTGGATGATGTGATTTTATTGGATAAGGTACAGAAAAAACAGCCGGTCAGCGAAACGGAAATACAGCATTTGCGGGATTTGAAACTGGTTGCAGGTATGGATTATGAATTACAGGTTGCAGGCAACTACGTCAAAATATCGTATCAGGAGTATAAGCAAATGATATTGGATTTGCTTCGTCAAAAAGGCTCTGCCACGAGAGAAGATATTGTCAAATTGATAATGCCAACTTTGTCGCCGGATGTACCGGTTGAAAAGCGGCAAAAGAAAATATCAAATATAATTGTAGAACTGTCCACCAAAGACAAGAAAATTGTAAATATCTCGAAATCAATTAAATCTCCTGTGTGGGCTTTGCTGAACAAAGAAATTAGCAATAAAAAGGATAGTTAGCAATAAAAGAAGCTGTTACCGGTCAAGAACTTATTGTAATTATTTGATTGTAAGCGTATTGTGATGAAAGATAAAAAGTAGCAATAGAAAATAAAAGTAGCAATAAGACAAGACCCTCCCCTGCCGACAAAAACAGGGAAGGGTTTTCTATTATCCATCTTTCTTTATCAGGTGCTTCAAGTCCGGATCATTCTCGATTCGCGCCAGCTCGTCGGCGACAATCTGTTTCACATCCGCTTTGATTTGATTGTAGTTGTCCTCGATAACCTGCTGCATGAGGTCGTTTCCTTCGTCGTCGGCAAACTCGGCAATCACGGGGATTTTTTTGTAGGCTTTCGTTTCGCGGGCGACCGCTTCGTTATCGACAACGATTTCCGCATGAAAAATCTTCTGCTCTATCCGCTCGTCGAAGTTGTCGGACACTGCACCAACAAACATGCCCTGCGTGAGATTTGAAATCTTGCTTGCCGGAATAAGGCTGTCCAGCTGCGTGGAGATGGACGTGGATTTGTCCTGCCGGTTAATGGTCATCGACTGCCGTTTCTGCAACACCTTGCCGAAACGTTCCGACAGCGTCTTTGCCGATTCGCCCACCACCTGACCGGAAAAGATATTGCCGACCGTATTTTGCACGACCTTGCTTTCCTTGTCGCCATAGTCGCGATTCAACTGCGAGAAGTCCTGAAAACCCAAACAAACGGCCACTTTGTTGCTTCGGGCAGTGGCTATCAGGTTATCCAATCCACGAAAATAGATGGTCGGCAACTCGTCGATAATCACGCTGCTTTTGAGTTGTCCTTTCTTGTTGATTAACTTCACGATACGGCTGTTATACAGTCCCAGTGCCGCAGAGTAGATATTCTGCCGGTCGGGATTATTACCCACGCAAAGGATTTTCGGCTCGTCGGGGTTGTTGATATCCAAAGTAAAGTC
>JAISOJ010000034.1 GCA_031275735.1 Dysgonamonadaceae bacterium | reverse complement strand
TTGCTGCTGTTTTTCGGATGCTCGTAACGAAACAGTTTTTCTTCCAGACAGGCAATATGCTTTTTCAACAGGGAGATCTCCTCGCTCTGTTTTTTCACTGTGTTTAATAACAGGGTAATATCAGACGCTATCTGCACTTTTTTTGTCGTTATTTTATTTAAACGAAACTTTTTTAATTTTAGTGGGTAAAGCCTTGCTTTTTTTACGGCTGAATAGTTACAATATCTTTTTCATATTTTTATTTTTTAAAGTGAAAATTTTTAATATTTAACATCGCAAAGAAAATAAATTAAATATCAATACTTTACTCTTTTAATTTGTAAATCACTTATATATCAAATAAATTACAAACAGGAACTCCTAAAAACGTAAAAAATGCGGAAAAGCAGCAATAAAATTATGTCTATCAAATAAGTAGGTATATAAAACGATAAAGAAAATGAAGAGTTTTAAAAGACATAAAGAGCTAAGTTCGAGATATTAAGGGAATTATTGGAAAATAAATTAAGCAAATTATCAATAGGAAAGAGGATGAAGGAGAAAAGAACACATCGCGATGTGTTCTTTTCTCCTTCATCCTCTTTCCTGCTTCCTGTTATTATGCACAAAACCAACCGAGCATAATGTAGATATTAATTTTTTTCTACCCTGATCCTTGCATCCACGGCTATAATTCCGTTTTCGGTTGCCAAGAGAGGATTAATATCCAATTCTTTTATTTCAGTTGCAAAACGCAATAAGGTTGACAGATGAACAATGATTTTAGCAAATTGATATTCATCAATGCCTTTTTGTCCGCGAGCGCCTTGGAAAACTTTATATCCCCGCAAAGAGCGAATCATCGAAAGAGCTTCTTCAGTAGCTAAAGGAGCTAACCCGGAGGCTACATCTTTGAATATTTCTACAAAAATTCCGCCCAATCCGCAAAGAACGATATGGCCGAATTTTTCTTCATATTTAGCGCCGGCAAAAAGCTCCATCCCTTTCAGCATCGGTTGAATCATTACGGCCGTTGCTCCGGAAATATGCATCAATCGTTCAAATTCGATTTGTAAATGGTCTTCCGACCGAACATTTAACACAACTCCTCCGACATCCGATTTATGCACCGGACCCACTACTTTAGCAACTACCGGATAATGCACTTTTTCGGCAAAAGCTTTGACTTCTTCCCATTGATTGGAAACAAGTTCTTCTACCATCGGGATGCCTGCCGCTTTGAAAAGCGCTTGGACTTCCGTGGGTTTAATATAACCCGGTTCCGTAATATTGTCAATGACCCTCCGCATCAGAGGAATATCTACTCCTCTCAATTCCAAATTATTGGCTAATGGACGCTGTGTTTTCAAATCCAAGATAAGAGCATTTGCCAAGCCCACTTCATCACTGAAATTAACATGACCTTTTTTGACAAAAAAATCGGTTTCGTCCCATGCAGTACTTACAGACGGGAGTATCGGGAATATGGGTTTCGAACAGGTACGCATCTTTTGGTCCAAAACATCGTAAGCTTCATAAACCCTTGTTAAACCAGGGCTTCCGAAGATAACGGCAATACCGTCGATATTATCAAATTTATTTTCACAATAATCAATAGCAACCGCCAAATGTTTAGGTTCTCCGGTTCCGATAATATCAATCGGATTGCTGATAGCCGAACCCGGAAGCAATTGCTTTTTCAATTCTTCCGCATATGGATTTTTCGATAAATTAGGAATCTCCATTCCTCCTTTTGCCAAAGCGTCGGTTAAGATAACGGCTGGCCCTCCGGCATGAGTTACAATCGCTATATTTTTGCCTTTCAATTCTTTCAGCGTAAATACGGCGCCTACGGTCGCCAATTCTTCTCTACTAAAGCAACGAACAATTCCCGCTTTCCTAAAAAGCGCTTCTACTGCCAAATCGGGATTAGCCATTGCTCCGGTGTGCGAAGAAGCCGCCCGGCTTCCGGATTCGGAAGTACCCGATTTAATAGCCGCTATGCGGCAACCTTTACGAATTAGCGAACTGGTATGTTCTAATAATTTATCCGGATCCTTGATACTTTCGATATAAAGGAGTTTAATTTTCGAATCGGTTTGCGGATTGAAATTATTATCCATGTATTCCAATACATCTTCAACCGTTATCTGCGCTCCATTGCCTATCGACCAAATGGAATTGAAACGCAAACCCATGCGTATGCTCGATTCCGTAATAAAAAGAGCCGTTCCGCCCGAACTGGAAACCATATCTACTCCCATCGGATCCATTTCGGGAATAGGCAAAGTAAATAGACTATGATGATAACGATTTAACAAACCGATACAATTAGGTCCAATCAAACTAGCGCCCACGTCCGTAATGACTTTAACAATTTCTTTTTCCAATTTACCGCCATCTTTGCTTTCTTCTCCAAAACCGGCAGTAAACATGATAAAGGCTTTTACTCCTTTTTTTTCGGCTAACACTTTTACCGCCTCTAAACAAGCGGCGGCAGGTATTGCAACAATCGCCAAATCGGTTACCGGAATTTTTGATACATCCTGATAGCATTTCAAGCCTTGTACTTCCGTTTCCTTGGGATTGACCACATATAATTTACCGGCAAATTTACCATTAATTAAATTGCGTACGCAATTACCGCCGGGTTTAGATGTATTGTTGGAACCGCCAACAACTACGATACTTTTTGGGTGAATGAGTTCTTGATTAATCATAGAAATTTAAGATTATCTTTTGGGGGCAAAAGTAATAAAAAGTAAGTAATTTATCAACATTTCAGAAAAAAAACGTTGTTTATTTTCAAAATGAAACTTTAAGTTCCCTTTAATGGGCTTTTTTTGGGGTTTTTAATTAACACTGCAATTTGAAATTCGATTCCAACATATTTACCGTAGCCGAATTAATATATCTCCAGATTAGAAATCGCCAGGCAAGCCTTTGATCGAGTAATATTAACGCGTATTTTAGAAGTTTCAATCGGTTCGATTGCTAAAATCCTTTTATAACCAATGGTTGTCCCACTAGCCACAAGCACCCATACATCCTCCTTCCATGCGTCCACAAAAAAGCGCCAACACGTTATCCCAATTTAATATATTCTTGAATAAGCACATAACTCACTTTTTGCTTATGCTCCAAATCAATTTCGAGATATCCTTCTACAACATTGTCTGGAGAAAAGGAAATCACGATGTGTTTTTTGCAAATAACAAAATGACATAGGTTTCCTTCCTCCTATTAGTACGCAAGAACTCAAACACGATAGAAAATTTCACTGAAAGAATGCCCTGAAAATATCCATTCCATTAGCGTAGACCAGCAGGGCCAGCAACAGTATCATTCCGAATATTTGTGCGTATTCTAAAAATTTATCATTAGGTTTGCGGCCGGAAACGACTTCGTAAAGCAAAAACATCACATGTCCGCCGTCTAAAGCAGGGATAGGCAATAAGTTCATTACTCCCAAAATAATGGACAAAAAAGCCGTCATACTCCAGAAAGCGGCCCAATTCCACTGTTCAGGAAAAATACCGGCAATAGTACCGAATCCACCGATGCTTTGTGCTCCTTCTTTAGTAAAAATGTATTTCAAACTTTTCAGGTAGGCTTGCACTATTTCGACTCCCATCCGGATACCTGCAGGGAAAGCGGCAAAGAAACCGTAGTGTTTTTTTACGGTTTCGTAAATAGCATAAGGTGAACGCGAAACCACGCCGATTTTGCCGAATTCGTTCGGCGTAACCAAAACATCCAGCGCTTGTCCCCGACGATAAAGATGCAATGTGACTTCTTTTTCTTTGTTTTCAGTCAAAGCGGCGATGATTTCTTCGGTAGCCATATCTACAACTCCATTAACACCCGTAATGCTGTCGCCCGACTCCAGACCCGCTTTCGAAGCCGGAGCGCCCCCATTTACCTTTTCTATCACAAACGGATAACGGTAATTAATATGTGTTTTTTCGGAGAGATTCTTTGTGTTAAAACCTGCCGGAAGTTGGATGTTAACCCTTTCTCCTTTTCTCAAAACCGTCACTTCTTTAGCTTCAATCAAATTGAATAATTCGCTTCGAACATCGACCATTTCTACAGATATCCCATCGTACGAAACAGGTATATCGCCATTCTCGAAGCCGGCTTCCTTGAAGATTTCATTATAAGAAAATCCCATTTTTACATTTCCGGCAGGGAGATATTCCTCTCCCCAGGCAAACGCCATCATGGCGTAAATGAAAAAAGCCAGGACAAAATTCATCAATACCCCGCCTATCATAATCAACAAGCGTTGCCCCGCCGGCTTTGTCCGGAACTCCCACGGTTGAGGCGGTTGTTTCAGGGCTTCCTTATCCATGCTTTCATCGATCATCCCGGAAATTTTCACAAAACCGCCCAACGGTACCCAGCCGATACCGTATTCGGTTTCGCTTTTTTTCGGCTTATATTTAAACAAGCTAAACCACGGATTAAAAAACAAATAGAATTTTTCGACCCGTACTTTAAACAAGCGGGCAAAAAGAAAATGCCCCCATTCGTGAATAATCACTAAAATAGATAAACTTAAAATGAATTGTAATGCCTTTATCAGTACTGTTTCCATAATTTTTAAAAATGAAGAGCTTTCAAGATTTCTTTTGCCTTAGCTCTTGCTTCGTTATTAGTTTGTATATAATCGTCTAATGTCGGCGAAGAGATAAACGGAACGGCTTTCATCGTTTTTTCTATCACATCGCTCATGGTTAAAAATCCCGTCTCATCTTGCAAAAATGCAGCTACGGCTATTTCATTAGCGGCATTCAGGATACACGGCATGTTTCCGCCTTGCCGGATGGCTTCGAAAGCAAAATCCAGGTTTCGAAACAGGGAAGTATCCGGTTTTTCGAACGTTAAAGCCGGATATTTCCCGAAATCCAGGCGTTCAAATCCGGATGGCAACCGGCGAGGATAGGCCAGGGCATACTGGATGGGAAGCCGCATGTCGGGCATTCCCAATTGCGCCTTGATGGAAGCGTCTTCGAACTGCACCATCGAATGAATAATCGATTGCGGATGAATCAATACTTCAATTCGTTCGGGAGGCACGCCAAACAGCCACCGGGCTTCTATCATCTCAAAACCTTTATTCATCAGGCTGGCCGAATCAATGGTCACCTTAGCGCCCATGTTCCAATTGGGATGTTGGAGCGCTTCTTTTTTGGTAACCATTTTCAATTGCTCCGGAGAAAAATGACGGAAAGGCCCGCCCGAAGCCGTCAAAATAATTTTTTCAACGACGTTATTCTCTTCTCCTATCAAGCATTGGAAAATGGCCGAATGTTCCGAATCGACAGGCAAGATGGGCGTTTTATATTCCAACGCCAATTGGGTAATCAGTTCGCCGGCGATGACTAATGTTTCCTTATTTGCCAAAGCGACAACTTTACCGGCTTTAATAGCGTTGACGGTCGGCTTCAAGCCCGAATAACCCACCACCGCAGTAAGTACCAGATCGATAGGCCCTGATTCTACAACCTGTGCAATTGCCTCGTTTCCTGCCCAAACTTTCACCGGTAAATCATGCAAACCTTCTTTCAGACGGGCGTATTTGTCTTCGTTGGCAATCACGACCATTTCGGGCAGAAACTCCCTGGCCTGCCGAATCAAGCGTTCCACTTGGTTATTGGCGGTCAGCACATACACTTCGAATGCTTCCGGATGCTCCCTGACTACGTCTAAGGCCTGTGTTCCAATCGAACCGGTAGAACCTATTACGGCAATTTTTCTTTTTGTATTTATTTCGTGCAACAATGATTCGTTTTTTAATTTTTAGTTTTTACCTTTTAGCTTAAAAGACAATGAATTCTTCCGGATCAACCGGGTTTCCTTTGAACCACAATTCAAAATGAAGATGCGTGCCGGACGATAAATCTCCTGTATTTCCGGCCAGAGCGATCGCTTCTCCTGCTTTCACGTCGTCGCCCTGTTTTTTTAGCACAGAAGTGTTGTGTTTATAGATAGAAACGAAACCGTTGGGATGTTGTATTTGAACCACATATCCGACATTAGCATCAAAACCGGTAAAAACAACCGTCCCTTTCATCGTAGCTAATACGCTTTCTTTGGGATTAGTGGCAATATCGACCCCATAGTGTTTTTCCCGGAGATCAAAGTGGTCGGAAATAATTCCCGTTACCGGCTTATAAAAAATCAGGTTTTCGGGAAATTGCTGGGAAGAAGTCGATTTACTTAGGTTATATTTTTCTTCCTCTTCGTAATTTTTTATAAATTCGGCGGTCACTTTCGATTTTTCTAAGTTTACGTCTGCGTTTTTAGCTACAGAATCCATTTTAGGAACTTGAGCGATAGGACTTTTCCCTTGTAAAATATTATTGATATTGCTCAGAAAATTTGTTTGGGTAATCAAAACTTGTTCCAAAGAATCGGCTCTCAAGGCATTCTCCACCATTGCCTGTCTTACCTCGGAATCCAAATAACCCGGCAAATAATTGCGAATAGGCGTATTAATGATAACAATGGAAGTCAGCGTAATAAGCAAAACGGCAAACGCCAATAAAACCCAAAATACGGATAAGCGCGACAACCTAAATGAAAAAACTTCTTCTAACGTATTTTCATTTAGGAAAGAAAGTTTGTATTTAAAACGAATTTTATTCCAAAAAGTCAGTTGTTTAGAATTTTTCTTCATTGTAATTAATGATTTCTTTCCTTCTCAATTCAAAGGTGCAAATGTACATGATAAAAATGACTTTTACCACACAGCGGGATAAAAATTGTAAACAAGGTGGTGAGATTTATCATGTAAGTATTAAGAATACTCATAAAAAGCCTATTTGAAAAAAAACATCATAAATTCATTATACATTCGATTTTTTTTTATACATTTGCCTAAAGAAGTTAAACTTAATTTTAATATACTTAGGGCAACTATTGTATCTAATGCATAACATTCAAATTATTAAACATATAATTATTATGAAAAAACGTATATCCAGTACAATAACATTATTTATCGGGTTGTTTCCGTGTTTAGTTTCCGCCCAGCATGTTTTGCAAAGCGCATTGAACCTTCCCCGCGCAGGCGATGAAATCATCAAACAACAGGTACAATACAAGGACCCCGGACGTTCGGGTGAAAATGTTATCTGGGATTTCGGACAATTACAAACCGTCAACGACGAATATACGCTTACCTATTCGGAACCGTATTTAATCCGGGATTCCATCTATATTCTGGGCAAAGACACGATTCCCGTTCCGGAACTTTCGGACGACAACCTATTTATCGGAACCGAACATTACACGATGTATTATTACCGCTTCAGCGACAGTTGCCTTTGGGCTTTGGGACACGAAAACGCGGCTACCCTCCTGCAGTACGATCCACCATTGTTGTCGGGTGTTTTTCCACAGAACTACAAAGACAGCCGTACATCTGCCTACCGTAGCAGGGGACTGTATTCTGGGAGCGTCCCCTTTGAAACGGAAGGAACCGTTAAAATCGAAGCCGATGCTTGCGGCATGATGATTTTGCCTTCGGGCGATACCCTGAAACAGGTAATGCGTACCTGCTCCCTTCTGTCGTTTTCGGAACTCCTGATGACAGAAGCCGGCGACAGCGTTACCGTCCACACTCGCCAGGAGACTTTCCGTTGGTACTCCAAAGGCTACCGCTATCCGATTTTCGAGACGATACGGAATATCGTTGCCCGCGACTCTACGGAAACAGGGCACTTCGAGACCGCTTTTTTCTTTCCCCCGCAGGAACATTATTACTTGGCAGAAGACGAAGAAAATTTAGCGCTACGGGAAGAGGAAGAAAATTTCGATACATGGGAGGGACTGAGTTATAATATTTTTCCCAACCCTGTCAAATATGTACCTCTGGAACTGGAACTTTACCTTCCCCGGACGGCGACTGTCCGCATACAGATACGAAACACGATGGGACTGATTGCCCTAGACGAAAACAGGGGGACTTATCCTGTGGGGATATGTAATTTCCAGTTTGATTTGCATGCGCTTCCCACCGGCAACTACATCCTGGATGTATGGCTGGATGAACGCCTGATAAGTGAAATCATTATGAAAAGGTAAAAAACGAAAATGAAAGCCACAATAAAAAATATAAACAGAGTCGGCCTGTTACTTATACTGGGGATGGGTATTCAACAACAGTCAATAGCCCAAAGTTCCAGTCAGAACTACATACGAACAAGAACTTATACAACTAACGGAGCCAACGGCGCACGGGACTCCCTGGACGTCATCCAGTATTTCGACGGACTGGGGCGCCCAATTGAAGCCGTACAGAAAGGAATTACCCCTTCGAAAGCCGACCTAGTCACTTACCAGGAATACGACGCTTTCGGGCGGGAAAGCAAATCGTGGCTGCCCGCCCGGGCGGCAAACAACAACGGTGCTTTTGTCAATTTCACAAACTTTCAGGCCAAATCTTCGGCCACGTACGGTAATACAACTTACAATGCCGTTGCAGACGCCGCACCCTATTCCTGCCTGGTATATGAGCCTTCGCCTCTGAACCGGGTTACCCAACAATTTGGGCCAGGTATGAACTGGCATAACAACGATAAACCTGTCCATACCTCTTACCTGACAAATACCGCTAGTTTTTGTCCGAAATATACGGTCAGTGACGACGGGACGAATGCCACAATTACCCGTTCGGGCTGTTATGCCGCCGGCGAGCTTTATGTAACGGAAATCAAAGACGAGGAAGGCAATACTTCTTATGAAGCCAAAGACAAATTGGGCCAGACAGTCTATATCCGGCAAGTGAATGGAGCAGATACCCAGCAGACCTGTTATGCCTATGACAGTTTCGGCAACCTCCGTGCGATATTGTCGCCCTTAGCCGTCGATAAATTTACCTCCGGCGCCTGGACGGAGAATACGCAACTATTTAAGGATTATGTGTATGCTAACAAATACGACAGCCGCAACCGCTGCATTGCAAAAAAAATCCCGGGCGCCGACTGGGTGTATTACATCTATGACAAAGCCGACCGACTGATTTTTACGCAGGACGGGGAACAGCGTAAAACCGGCGAATGGTCGTTTTCCATCCCTGACGTCTTTGGACGAATCGTTCTGTCCGGTTTTTGTAAAAATACCCTGTCTTACACAGGTAGCCCTTTAGCGGGAATCGTGGTCAAAGCAGAACGGGTCAACGCAACCAATACTTATAAAGGCTATACCCTGAGCGGGATAACGCTAACTTCGGCCAAGGTATTGGCCGTTAACTACTACGATAATTACGATTTTATGGGTTACAACGGTATCCCTACGAAAACCGACAATGATTTCAAATATGAAACGGTTTCCGGCTATGGACAGCAATACGCCGGAACGCAGGGTTACGAGCATAAAGGCCTGGTGACGGGAAGCCTTGTCGCTTACAATAGAGCATTATACAGCATAGCAACCCTTGATACGGCAACAGTTGTCACAAAAACTGCAACAACGCCTGCCGACAAAGCCAAATTCTACGAAGAAGCTGATAATAAATCAATTACGGGCGATACCCGTACCGAGGGAGAGGTTACCCCATTTGATCCGGCTTGGGCCTACCTGGCTTCTGTGATGTATTACGACTACAAGGGGCAGTTGATCCAGTCGAAATCTCAAAACCACCTGGGCGGCGTGGAAAAGGAGTATATCGCCTATAATTTCACAGGGCAACCGATCCAAAGAAAGCTGATACATTCGGCATCGGGGAAAGCCACTCAAACCGAAGTCTATACCTGTACCTACGACCATGCCGGCCGGTTGACCCAAACAAAGCACAAGTTGAATACAGGTTCCGAAATGGTATTGGCCGCTAATACTTACGATGAACTGGGACGGTTGAAATCAACGAAATCCAATAACCAAAGCAAGCTCGAAACCAATTTCCGTTATAATATCCGTTCGTGGACAGACAGGATAGTTAATGAGCTTTTTGACGAACTTTTGAGTTATACCTACAATGGAAATATAAGCAGCATAAACTGGTTTCAGGACCGGTATCGCCAGACTTATTATTTTAGCTATGACAAGCTTTCGCGGATCAGTTCGGCTTCTTTTTCAGGCTTGAAAGGAGAAAATTTCGGCGTTAGCTACACTTACGACAAGCATGGCAATATAACCGGCATATCCCGCTATGGCCTGGCCATCCCCGCTTTAGGCACTCATGCCTGGATTGATAAGCTGACAATGATATACGAAAACAGCAACCAGCTGCGCAACATTAACGATACAGGAGAAAGTGTTTTGTCGAACCCTTCGGATTTTAAAGATTATAAGAAAGGCGCTACGGTAGAATATACCTACAATACGAACGGGGCCATGACGCAGGATTTGAACAAGGGTATTTCCTCCATCCGCTACAACCGGCAGAATTTGCCGGAACAGGTTGATATAAAGAATCCGGTAGCGGAAGCCCGGAACGAATACACCTACACGATTACAGGAGCCAAACTGAAAGTGGTTCATCGCTGGAATCCGGCTTATTCCAACAGTCCGGTCATCGGTACCGCCATTAATGCCAACTCACTGACCGAGAAAGTGACAATCGACTATGCCGGCAATAAAATCTATAAAAACGGCGCGCTGGAAAAAATATTGACGGATAACGGTTATTATGAAAACGGAAAATACTACTTTTACGTTCGCGATCACCTGGGTAATAACCGCATTGTGGCAGACCAGACGGGCAATATAGTGCAAAGTACGCAATACTATCCGTTCGGGATGGTTTTGAAAGAAACGGGGAGAGAGAAACAGGCGTTCAAGTTTGGCAACAAAGAACTGGATATTATGAACGGACTAAATTTGTATGATTTTTGGGCAAGAAATTATGATCCGGCAACCGGGCGGTTCTTGACAATTGACCCAATGGCAGAGAAGTATCCATGGATTTCTCCGTATGCCTACTGCCTGAACAATCCGGTCTTGTTTATAGATCCAGACGGTATGTCTACTCATCTTAATAGGTTGGGATATATTGTTCAAGAAAATGACGATGATGACAATAGCGTTTATTATCATTATGATTTATCAAATTGGGATAGTCAATCAACTCTTAATAAGTCAGGTGATGGAATAAATTATATAGGTGATTTAGGTGGTAGTATCAATATTGACGATATATATACAAATCTTTTAAACCAAAATATATCAATAGCAAAATCCATTTGGCTTCCTGCTACTTTCCGAAATTTAGTGAAAACAAACGGGGAATGGGATTTGAAAAACAACAAAAATACTATATATGGAAAAGGTAATGATGGAAAGACAATTTTTGTATTTAAAGGGGAGAAAATGGAATCTCAAGACGTTGGAAATCACCATTTTGGAGCCGTATCAAAAGCAACTGGTCTGTTTTCAGAAAAATTTATTTTGAAACAAGCAGGGGAATATCAGATAAAATCAGGAACATCAAGACCGGAATGGCAGACTTATAAAGAAGAAACTCGTACTATAGTTTCGCCTACTGGCGCTGTACTTATAACAAAAGTGCAAGTCATACAGACTCCATACGGTGATGATCCCAGAGATCAAAAATGGATAGTGTCAGGATTTAATTATTATAAGAAAAGCAAAAAATGAAAAAAGGATATTTAAGTGCAATTATTATAATAGTATTAGTTATTTCTGTATCAATTTTTTACTATTGGAGTATTACCCAAATATTCAAACCGGTTGTATCTGTATCAATGGGAAAAATCAATATAGATGAACAAAATGAAATTGAAATTCTTTATATTCCGGGAAATGCTACAAGTCAAAATATTACCCAAATTAGAAAAATAAATAATACAACTAAAGAAAAGTATGTTCTTGGGAACTATGAACGATACAATTATTTGGATAAATATTATTTAAGTGAGGAAAATTTAATAATAATATTAAGAGATACAAGCATTCATCATTTTGAAAGTATAGATACTGTTCAATTAAATATACAAAATATAAAATATAAAATTAAATAAATTTAATCGTTGTTTTCAAGTGTTTCTAGTTTAAGTCAGCAAGTCTATATTTTGGAATTTCCGAGACAGAATAGGACGAAACCCAACGGTTGAATAAATATAATAAATAAAATGAATTAAAAAGAAGACAAGACAATGATTCATTAGCGTTGCTAATTTTTAGCCTGTTTCATACAATGGTTAAAAGTCTGCAATCCTTTACAGGGGAGATAAAAAATGTATTTCATTTTGTAATAATAAAAGTATTGATAAGAATTAAATATGGAACTCTCAGCATTATTCATGGTTTTAAACATTCTATAATTTGTA
The DNA here is from genome assembly GCA_031275735.1 of Dysgonamonadaceae bacterium. Lineage (GTDB taxonomy): Bacteria > Bacteroidota > Bacteroidia > Bacteroidales > Azobacteroidaceae > Azobacteroides. The sequence continues at coordinate 14,155 of JAISOJ010000034.1, read as the reverse complement.
ATATGGTTTCGGAAAACATTAAGGGACTTCGTGTTATCCGGGTCGGTGAAACTAAAAAAATTTCAGAAGCCCCTCTTTAAAATATAAATTATGAAACATTCATGTTTAACAAACACCCAAGAGCATAAAAATGTGTATTTGTTTACTCGTCAACTTGTTTACTCGTTAACTCATTTTCGTATGAAACGTATAAAAGTTATTATTAAAGTATTATTTATAATTGTATTATTTTTTGTCAATAACCTACATGGACAAAATACTAACAGTAATTTTATAGGAGATGGATACTTCTTTCCCGTCCCGGCTTTACCTTTTAATACGAGTAGAGACGTCTTTCCTACTTCTCCAAAGGTTGCTTCTTTAGGCGTTTTTGGGCAAATACCCGTTGGTAATTTCACAGGGACCGCTCAGATAAGTATTCCTCTTTACGAGATAAAATACAAAGAATTATCGGTACCTATCCAAATTAATTATCAGGCATTAGGGAACAAACCGGATGTTTTCCCCGGACCTGTTGGCTTAGGATGGGCAATACAAGCCGGCGGATTCATATCCCGGCAAATAAACGGAGAATCGGATATGGGGCATCCGATGAGTTCGGACAATGAATTATCTCTTCTGCTAAGCGATCCAAGAGGAGGGTCTACATGGCCCGATATGACAACTGTATTTACTTACCTGCAACAAACTTCCATTGTATTTGACAATACAATTGACATTAACCCCGATGAATATAATTTTAATATCAACGGACATACCGGAAAATTTTATTTAAACCACAAAGATACGTTTCAGATACAATCGGCGCAAGGAGGATCTTTTTTGATTATTAAACATCCAAGAACAGATCATACGGTTACTTTTCCTGTTATCGATCATTTTCCTCCCAAACTACCAACCCTATCAGAACTCAATACCTATTCCTCTGATAAAAAAAATGCTATAATAGCAGAAGCAAGTGAGTTTTATGGAGTTAACCCTTATTTAAATGAATTTGAATATACAAACCAAGTATATATACCGGCTAATATAGGCGGTTTTACCATGATTGATTCCAATGGAATAAAATATATTTTCGGAGCAACTGACGGTTCAAACAAATCGGATAAATCAATCGAATTTTCTCGACCGGGATTTGAGACAGATAATTATAATATAACGACCATAGACGGTTATACCTATTTGGAAGGATATGTTCAACCTCTCAGTTGGCAATTAACAGCTATAGAATCGCCACAAGGTTACAAAATTGAATTCGTATATGAACAAGAATGTTATATTCTAAAAACTCGCTTTTCCGATTTAGCGCTATTTAGACATCCAAGCAATCCGAATCTACGTCTCAGTAATAATGCCAGAACAGAGGATGGAGAAAGAACTACGTTTATTAACGGCTGTTACTTAAAAGAAATAAATTTTCCTTCGGGGAAAATCTCTTTTTCCAATTCGGAAGCATATAATCAACTGTCTCATGTACCGTCTACTTCGTATGATGAAACCAATGAGTTCATAAAATTATATTCTTATCCGGATATTCGGTTTGCCAATACAGACAGAATCGTAAGTTCATACGATCCAGATCCTACTGTCGTTTCAAAGCGTTTCTTTCCTCATAAAATTGACAGTATAACTGTTTCTGATCCAAACAATGGTGTTATCAAAACAATAAATTTTACCTATAACAACGATATTACCAGCCGATTAAAACTCATGGAATTAACGATGAAAGGATCTGCCGGTGCGATTCAAAAATATTCATTCGAGTATAATCCTTTAGCACTTCCAGGATACATGTCGGGAAAAACGGATCATTATGGGTTTTATAACGGTACCGAACTATTCCTAAACCCGAATAACATAACTTCTACTCTTTTAAATAATTCTAATTATATTCATGATAAAAAAGCTTCTAGTACTCAGTTTATACAAGCGGAAATGCTGAATAAAATAATCTATCCAACCAAGGGCTATACTGTTTTTGAATATGAACCGCATGATTATTCAAAAATATGCAAAACCTGGCCGTTTGAAGTGATTAACAATACAAATGGGAATCAAAAAACAGGAGGAGTACGAATCAAATCTAAAAAAAATTATGATGCTAATAATACTCTTTTATCAGAAAACCGATATCATTACGTAACCAATTATCTAAACGGAGAGAGTTCTTCCAGCGGAATATTAGCGTATGTGCCAAAATATGCTGAAATATATAATAATAAGCAAATATGGTATGGTACAACGCAGGCGTCAACTTTAGCTGAATTTTACCGGTTCTCAACGACGTCATTGTACAATATGACGGCTCCCAAAGGAAATCATATAACTTATTCCGAAGTAACCGTTGAAGAGCCTGGAAACGGATTTACCGTATATAAGTACAAAAATCATGACAATGGCTATGGAGATAAAGAACCTTTATTTTTTTGTAGCAATATTCTTAAAGACGCTGCTACTCAGGTAGATGAAGAATTATGGAAAGCAGACGAAGGTATGAGTATGGAAATGGAAAGAGGTCAACTATTATCCGAAGTGGTGTTTGATAATAATAAAAATCGTAAAAAGAAAATCGTATATACATATCGTGATGACGAAGACAGATTTGATGAAAATGTCCGATATGTTAAACTAAATAGCAACAGTATTCGATTTACGGGATATCATTCCCAGCGACTTACAGCTGGTGTCCATTATACTTACTTCCCATATCTTAAAGAAAAAAAAGAAATTACTTATATCGGATCAGATAGCGTTACACAAAAAGAAAATTATACGTATGATGAGCGGTACCGGTTAATTAAAACAATAAAAAAATCGGATAGCCAAAATAAAGAATACATTACGGAAATCTCCTATACGGTCGATCAAGATACTACTATTCAAATTGTTAAACAAATGTTAGGGAACCAAATGATGGCTTATCCGTTTGTTGAAACAACAAAATTTCCCAATAATAAAACGAAGAAAAATATTTTCAAATACAAAAAAGATTGGACGTCTTTGCAAGTTCCTATGCTCCATCAAAAAGCAATACAACAGGATAATAATCCCGAATTGTTAGATACGGAAATTACGAGTTATGATTCTTATGGAAATCCGAATGGAATTTATGAACGTACAATCGGAAATACTTGTATTCTATGGGGATATAAAGCACAACATCCCATTGCCGAAATCGAGAATGCCACATACGACCAAGTAAAAAGTATTTTAGGAGAAACATTGATAAATAGAGTTACAGGCGCAGTTGTTCCTTCTAATGCAGACATGACCGCTATCAATAATTTGCGATCCAATACCAATATGTCAAATGCTTATGTAACAACCTATACCTACAAGCCCTTGATCGGTATGACTTCCAAAACCGATCCGCGCGGCTTTACCATCTATTATGATTACGACGCTTTCGGCCGCTTAAAAGAAAGCTATTTTTATGAAAACGGAACGAAGAAAGTGTTGGAAACATACGATTATCACTATAAAGATCAGTAAACCTTATTGAAAGGACTGTCTAAAAAGAAGTAAGCTCTTTTTAGACAGTCTTTTTTACAGAAGAATTACAATAACGGCTTTATCGCTTTTTTGAAAGCATTGTTGCCCGGAAATCCCATTTGCTTCATGATTTGCTTTCCGTTTTTATTGTATATCATGTAAGTTGGAATACCTCTAATGTCGAATTGTTGACACAAGAAAGACCATTGCCTGTCGCTGACGCGGTAATGTTCGCCGTGTATATCGGGAATTTTTTTATACCATTCGCCCATCGGCGACGATTCGCCTGTCAGGTAAAGGAAGACAACGCCTTGCGCTTGCAACTCCGTTTTCAGCGGTTTGATCGTTTCCATCGCTTGCAGGCAGGGGCGACACCAGGTAGCCCAGAAGTCGACAATGACGATTTTGCCTTTGTATTTGGCAATGATAGCGTCGAATACCTTACTTTCCTCCACACCGGGTGTTTCATTGATAATTACTTCCGAATTGCTGTAATTATCTTCAATCCATTTTTTGATACGGTCGTTTTCGTTAATCAAGGCTTGGGCATATTCGGGACAAGGACTAAACGCATTTTTTATCTCCTCTTTTTCGGCATCGGTATAAAACTTCATTTGTTGAATCCGCTCGCCATAAATCTGCAATCGGGCAATATCAAAAAAGATACCGGTATCGGTTCCCAGGAGAGAAGCCGCTTTTTCTTTGAAAAAAGCAAATTTTACTTCCGGCGATTTATCTTCCTCACCGGGAGCGGCGAAAATGGGATTTTGCCGGATACTTGATTCAATCATAGCATAATATGGAAAATATACCATTTCGTCGGTAATCATTCCGTTCAAGAAAGAATAATAATCTTCTCCCGGTTTTTCGGGCGTAAAGTTCGTTTCTGTCTTGCCTGCGTTTTGATCGGCTTGCATGAAAGCCTCTGTTATAAGCAACTCGTACAACAGCAAGAGATTCACTGCTTCCAGCTTGACGTTACATTCCATCAATAGCTGCACATGGAGCGAGAGATTCGATTGTTTGATTTTTCCGGTTTTTTCTTTCAAAATACCAAGCAGATAGTTCTTATATTCATCGGCCTTCATACCGTTTATGTCATCAAAAAAGCGGACAGGATCGGTAACAATCCGATCCATTTCTTCTATCGCTTTTATTTCCGCAAACGACAAGGGACTTCCTTCAAAATATTGGTATATGGAATCGCCGGGTTCTTTGTCGGCACGAAGTTTTGATTCATAACGGCTTTTTTTCTTCAAGTCGGTAAATACTTTCAACTCTTTCCCCGGTACGAGGAACAAGTGACCCAACGACGAGTTTACTATACTTGGAAAACCAACGGCCACTTCGCCGCTGAACGAACCGTCGTCGGCGACCGGCAATTCTACGGTCAATTGTTCCACATTCACTACATTCGTATAATAAATGCCGACGGTTTTCGGATTTTCCCCTTTGATATATCCGAAAAATTTTCCGCTAATCTTTGCCGGTTGGGAGCTATATGCCGTAACCGGTAAGGATTCTTTCATTTTGCCTTTTTTGGGAAGAGGCATAAATGTTATTTTTGAACCCGGCAGCAAATGGATGCCCCAAATTTTGCAGCAATCTTCGCAATCGCTTTCTATAAAATCAATTATTGTCACTTCGGGAGGCAATGGCGGGAAAAAGAGTTTGAAAGTTGCTTCTCCCGATTCAGGCATGTGAAATTCTTCACTTAGCTCAATTCCTTCCGATTTTGTAACCACCCATTTTTCATCGCCGCCGCTTTTACGGATATAACTTTCCTTATCGATCCGTATCCAACTGTCTGGTTGAAAAAATGCATGGATATGCATCACCGTAGCCGTATCGTTCATTTCGATCTTTTCAATCTGAATGACGTCGCTATTACACGATTCAAAAATAGGCCGTTCAACGACGGCGGGACGTTTCTCGCTACAACTAAATAAACCTAACGTAATAATACATAAAGTCGCAGAAATAAATCTTTTCATAAGAAAATGAGTTGACAAGTTAAGAAGTAAACAAGTAAACGAATACTTGTTTACATGCTCTTGCACATTTGTTAAATACGAATGTTTCATGATGTTTTTTTATGTTATAAACCTTTAGAAAAATACTTTATTCGGTTGTCGGCAGCTTTTCAAATTCAGCCGACTACGGACACATAACTATTTTTTAATTACCGAACAATTGTTTTATAAATTGATTTTTGTACCGAATGGCCGGTTATTTCCACAAAATAAACACCTCTATCCACAGTCAAATCGGAGTCTTCCGAAACGATCGAGTCAAACACAATTCTTCCCATAAGATTGATAATCCGGATACGTACCGTTTCTTGTACGCCGGTTATCCGAATTGTACGTTTCTCGCTTCCTACGGTTATCGTTGAAGTATTTTGGCTATCCACTCTTTTTATTTTTAAAGTTTGACCGGGAACATAGTTCAGTTTTTGGTCGATCCAATCTATCCGGCCGGCTATGTAATTTTTTACATTGTTTACTTCGCCTTCATAACTTCCGTAAACAGCCGGATTTTGATGTACCAGCCGATTTAGGATTCTCCATCGTTTGAAATTCAGGTCTTGGGATTGGTTTAAATAAGCGGCATAATTGTCCACCTCTTGCAACAAAACTTCTTTAGAGACATTCCGGTCGCGGTAATAAGAATAAATAAATTTTAATTGGGTAAGCATGTCTTCGTCCGACATGATCCGGCGTATAAAACTTCTTGCACTACCGGCGGCGCTTCCGTATGACGACAATGCAATCCAATCGGTTTTATCGTTGACCCGGTAAGTACGGCTATCATTTTCAAAGCCCAGATCGAAATCCCACACCGGACCAAAATTAAATTTATCATCGCCGCGTCTTTTATACATACGGGCGCTCCAGTAAGTGTCGGTATTCCCCGAATATTCCCCTACCAGGAAATATTTGAGAAAAGTATCTATATACAAGTATTTACGAAATCCGTCTTGCGGATCTTTAAAAGAATCGCTAAATACGGCGTCGGTCAATTTATTAAAATGCGCTTCAATATAATCTTCCTGCGCTTTTACTATTTCGTCGCTATCAGGATATTTGATTGATACGGGAATACTATAACGATAGGATGTGAATTTTTTCGGTTCATCGTAGGCATAAGCATCTATTTCGATCATATATCCTCCAGTCAAGTTTACTCCCGAAACATCCGACGGCGACATTTCTTCTATATCCACTCTATTTTTGCGTACATCAATGTGGTCGCTCAGTTGATAACAGCCTTTATAATCTCCGTTTAGGACCAAATCTACCGCTTCGGACGGAGAAGTATACGGCATTTCGATCCGGCGACTGAAATCGTAGGCCAATATGTTTCGCATCAATGTTTTATCCCCATAGCTATTAATCAACGTCCAGTTTCGGGCATTAGCCGGAAGATCCAACAAGCGGGCTTTTTGGGACAATTTGATTCGGTATGGCTTCTTGGGATGTGTCCAGCTATTATTCCCGCGACCCCGAATTTCAAGACTATCCGTATAAATTTTTGTCCCATTACCGGAAATAACGGTAATAATCCCTTTCACGTATTCTTCCTTACTGGTAATATCCCGATTATCGACCGTATGAATGGAAACCAAGGGGATATTGGTTAATTGCGGTAATTGCGAATGATCTCCATTTCCCCCATAGCCATAGAATTTTAGTTCTGCCATATAACTGCTTTTCTCGCTTTCTATGGCATAAGGAAAAACAAAACGTACATAGCGGAATCCTTTTGTGCAATTGATTTCTTTTTCGGTAAGCTGGCGTTCGGCCAATCCCGGTATGATAAATAAAGGAATAGCATCGCCGAAATCGGGATTATTAGCCCCTTCGAACACGCCTAATTGCAAACGTTCGCGATAATCGGACCCGGATGTCAAATCCATACGGGGACAATAAGCCACTTGGGTAATAATGTGTTTCTCGCCCAGATCCAAACCTATCCAATTTCCAAAGGGAGGACAAGACATAAAATAAGTGTCGATATCGTTATCAAAAGCATTAGAAACCGGATGATCCTGATTATTACATCGATCGTTGTAGATAATATCGCCCGTTAACTCATACCTTGTTTGAGCCTTTATATAAAAAGGCAAGCAAAGCGACAGAAACAGGGTAATTAGAAACGGTTTTATGTTCATACAAAAACGAATAACACTGATTGATCACCTAAAATTCGTAGAAACACAGTCTTTTTTTCAAAACTCGGCGTTTTTCGGCGTCCGGGGAAAAGGTATTACATCGCGGATGTTCTGCATACCGGTCACAAACAATACTAATCGTTCGAAACCTAATCCGAATCCGGCATGTGGAGCTGTCCCGAATTTGCGAGTATCGAGGTACCACCACAAATTTTCCATCGACATATTCAGTTCCTGTACGCGGTTCAATAATTTTTGATAATCGGCCTCCCGCTCCGAACCCCCGATGATTTCCCCGATCCTGGGGAAAAGAACGTCCATGCCGCGAACCGTTTTCCCGTCGTCGTTTTGCTTCATATAAAAAGACTTGATTTCTTTGGGATAATCGGTTAAAATAACCGGGCGTTTGAAATGTTCTTCCACCAAAAAACGTTCATGTTCCGACTGTAAATCGGCGCCCCAATAGACCGGAAATTCGAATTTCCACCCGCTTTTTTCCAAGATTTCTACTCCTTCGGTGTAAGTTAGACGGACGAACCGCTTGTCGAGTACAAAATTCAATCGCTCGACCAATTCATTGTCGTACATCTTGTTCAAAAACTCAATATCATCCTTTCCATGTTCCAGCGCATAAGTAATCACATATTTCAGGAAATCTTCCGCGAGGTCCATGTTGGCGTTGATATCATTAAAGGCCACTTCAGGTTCAATCATCCAAAATTCGGCTAAATGGCGGGGCGTATTGGAATTTTCGGCCCGAAAGGTCGGTCCGAAAGTATAAATACCGCCTAAAGCCATTGCGCCTAATTCGCCTTCCAGTTGTCCCGACACAGTCAAATTTGTAGAATGTCCGAAAAAATCCTGCGAATAGTCGATTTTTCCCCCTTCCGTTTTAACCGGGTTTTCGATATCCAAAACGGTTACCTGGAACATGGAGCCAGCTCCTTCGGCGTCCGACCCCGTAATGATAGGTGTATGAAAATAAAAGAAACCCTGTTTGTTAAAGTACTCGTGAATAGCATATGCCAAATGATGACGAAGGCGAAAGATCGCACCGAAAGTATTGGTGCGAGGACGCAAATAAGCTATTTCCCGTAAAAATTCCAATGAATGTCCTTTCTTTTGCAAAGGATAAACGGCAGGATCGGCTGTTCCGTAAATTTCAATTTCTTCGGCCTGAATTTCCGAACTTTGTCCTTGCCCCTGCGATTCTACCAGCCACCCTACGACGCCAATGCAGGCGCCCGTAGTAATGGGTTTCAGAAATTCCTCGCCAAATTTGGCAATATCGACTACTACCTGGATGTTATGAATGGCCGAACCATCGTTTAAGGCGATAAACGCTACATTTTTATTACCTCTACGGGTTCTCACCCAGCCTTTTATCAGCGTTTTCTTGCCAAATTCGGTAGTAGTTAATAAATCAACTATTTTTGTTCTTTCCATAAGTCGTATTTATTCGAACGCGCCCATTCGCAACATGGAAACTTCTTTTTCATTCAAGTAACGCCAGTGGCCTCTTTTCAAGTTTTTCTTAGTCAAACCGGCAAAATAGACCCGGTCTAATTTCACCACAGAGTATCCTAAGTTTTCAAACATCCGGCGAACGATGCGATTGCGTCCGGAGTGAATTTCAATACCCACCTGGTCTTTGTCCGTATCAGTCACATAGCTAATCGCATCGGCATGAATTTCTCCGTCTTCCAATTCGACGCCATCGACCATTTTTTGCATATCTTCGACGCTCACATTTTTGTCCAACCAGACATGATAGATTTTCTTTTTCAAGAATTTGGGGTGAGTCAATTTGGAAGCCAAATCCCCGTCGTTGGTTAATAAAAGGACGCCTGTGGTGTTTCTGTCTAATCTTCCCACAGGGAAAATACGTTCCTGGCAAGCATTTTTAACTAAATCCATTACAGTAAGTCTTTCTTGGGGATCATCGGCGGTAGTCACACAATTTTTAGGTTTGTTCAACAAAACATAAATCTTGTGTTCCAATTTAACCGGCTGATCGTGAAAAGTGACTTGGTCGGCGCGTTTTACCTTCGTACCTAATTCGGTAATTATTTCGCCGTTTACTTTCACCACGCCCGATTGGATGAATGCGTCGGCTTCGCGACGAGAACAAATGCCGGCATTTGCCAGGTATTTATTCAAACGAATCGGTTCATTCGGGTCGAAATGTTCTTCCCTGTATTTCAATTGTTTTTGTAAGCTGTACTTGGCATTCGGATTTTTGTTTTGTCCTTGATTACGGGGTGCCAGCTGTTGCTTATTTTTCCCTCGTTGCAGAGGTTTCTGCTGATACGCATTATTCCGGTTATAAGCGTTGTCCTGCCTGTCATTCACTTCGCCTACGCGGGGTCTACGTCTTTTTAGCATACCATTTTCCATCGCGGATTCGTTTGTCTGATTTCCATAATTACGTTGAGGACGGGAATTATATCCATTGTTCATCCGATCGTAATTATTTCTTCCCTGATGATTATATCCGCCATATTCTTCCGAACGGTCATAATTTCCCATTGAGTTGTAATTTCCGGACGAAGCCGGTCGGTCGTAATTAGACCGCTGACGATCATAATTTACATTTGGACGGTTGTAGCTCCCGCGATTGTCTTGTCTTCCGTAATTTCCATTTTGGTTATTTCCATAATTGGAACGGTTGAAAGATTGATACGGCCTTCTCTCACGATTTTGCCCGTCGTCATTTTGCCCGTCGTTATTGTAACGGGGCTTCCATTCATCTCTCTCTGTAGTCATTGTTTTGAGAATTTGATTAGTGTGTTTTTAACTTAATTTTTTAACTCTATTTAATTAAATACCTGTATAATTTTGAGGCGTAATTTTTTTTAGTTCATGTTTAATATCCTCAGTTACATTCAAAGAATCAATAAACGCTTGTATTGATTCTCCCGTAATTGCTTCATTGGTACGAGTTAATGTTTTTAACGTTTCATAAGGCTTCGGATAACCTTCTCTTCTTAAAATGGTTTGAATACCTTCGGCCACCACTGCCCACGTGTTATCCAAATCTTTTAATATAACGCTTTCATTCAATAAAAGTTTACCCAAACCTTTCTGAAGGCTTCGAAGAGAAATAGCGATGTGCGCCAAAGGCACGCCGATATTTCTTAATACGGTAGAATCCGTTAAATCGCGTTGCAAGCGTGAAATAGGTAACTTGGCCGAAAGATATTCCAATAAGGCATTCGCAATTCCTAAGTTCCCTTCTGCGTTTTCAAAATCAATTGGATTCACTTTGTGCGGCATAGCCGAAGAACCGATCTCACCGAATTTGATTTTCTGTTTGAAGTATTCCATCGAAATATATTGCCAGAAATCTCTCGATAAATCCATCAGAATGGTATTGATACGTTTCAAACCGTCAAACAAAGCGGCTAAATTATCGTAATTGGATATCTGGGTCGTATATTCTTCCCTGATTAAGCCCAATTTTTTACTTACAAACTCATCTCCGAATTGTTTCCAATCAATATCGGGATAAGCCACGTGATGCGCATTGAAATTACCGGTCGCTCCGCCGAATTTTGCCGAAAAAGGAATATGGTGCAACAGGTGGATTTGCTGCTCTAAACGGCTGACAAATACCTGAATCTCTTTCCCTAAGCGTGTGGGCGAAGCCGGTTGTCCATGCGTTTTTGCCAACATGGGAATCGACTCCCATTCCTTCGCATACTGTTTTAAAACGTCGATTAATTGGCTTAACAAAGGATAATATTCATTGAGTAAAGCCTCTTTGAGGGACAATGGGACAGCCGTATTATTAATATCTTGCGACGTTAATCCGAAATGAATATACTCTTTGTAATGTTCTATTTGCAAGCAGTTAAATTGTTCTTTGAGAAAATATTCAACTGCCTTTACATCGTGATTGGTTATTTTTTCAATGTCTTTTATTTTTTTTGCATCTTCCAGCGTAAACTCCTCATATATTTTCCGTAAAGAAAAGAAAAGACCGGATTCGTCCAATTGCTTTAATTGGGGAAGAGGATATTCGCATAAAGCAATAAAATATTCTATTTCCACACGCAATCGATACTTAATCAGCGCAAATTCTGAGAAATAACCCGAGAGAAAAGCCGTTTTATCTCGATACCTGCCATCTACCGGAGATATCGCCGTAAGTGAATTTAATTCCATAAAACAAAAGACAAATGTCTATAACGCAAAAACAGGTTACAAAGGTAATATTTTCTTTTTGAATTAAACATTAAGAATGAAAGAATTATTTTACCTTTGTGAAAGTTTTTCAGTAAAAATAGCAAAAGGCATAAGATGCGCAGGGTAGAAGGCGTGCGATTTGCTTTCTTTACCCTCTAATTATATCTTGTGTACGTGGTTGTGCACCGGATTATTTGCAATAGCGGATAAATTCTAAGATAAATGTATAAAATAAGCAAACAATTTTCCTTCTCAGCTTCCCATATATTAAATCTTTTAGGGAAAGACCACCCTTGTGCCCGGATGCATGGGCATAATTACGTGGTTACCGTTCATTTAAAATCGGACACTTTAGATGAATACGGATTTGTAAAAGATTATAAATCATTAAAATTCATAAAACGATATATCAACGAAACTTTAGACCACCGACACCTTAATGAAATTATGCCGGATCATCCGACTTCCGAAAATATCGCCCGTTTTCTTTTTGAACGTTTCAAAACGGAAATTCCTGAGTTATATGCAATCGAAGTGAGTGAAACGCCTCAAACTTCTTGTTTTTATGAACCTTAACGTAAAAGAAATATTTTATTCCTTGCAAGGAGAAGGCGGTCGTCAAGGCGAAGCTTCTATTTTTATCCGGCTCACAAGATGTAACCTGAAATGCTCTTTCTGCGACACCGATTTTAAATGGGGAAAAGACATGTCGTTTGAGCAAATTTTTTTCTCTATTCGAAAATTCCCTTGCCGATGGATTGTATGGACGGGAGGAGAGCCTACTTTGCAATTGACCGACGAAGCCTTGTCGTTTTTTAAAAACGCAGGTTTTTTACAAGCCATCGAAAGTAACGGACACAATAAGTTATCTGAGCTATTAGATTATACGGTGGTTAGCCCCAAAGGGAAAAAGACTTATGTAAAAAAAACAAATCCTCGTGTAGATGAAGTTCGTTTGCCTGTAAGGGAAGGGGACGTCATTCCTCCTTTAGAAATATTGCCGGAAGCAAAGTTTTTTTTCTTAAGCCCTGTCTTTACAAAAGATAACGTTTCTACCCAAGCAAATATTAATTATTGTGTAGAACAAGTAAAACGTTTACCCCAGTGGCGGCTAAGTTTGCAAATACATAAATTAATCGGAATTGAGTGAGAGGAAAGTTAAAGGTCAAGAGCAATGGAACAATTTGACATAAATATACTGGGTTGCGGTTCGGCGCTACCTACGACGAAGCACCATTTAAGTTCGCAGGTAATCAATCTGCGAGGGAAGTTGTATATGATCGATTGCGGCGAAGGAACGCAATTACAATTCCGAAGTATGAAACTCAACTTTAACCGGCTCAATCATATTTTTCTCTCGCACTTGCATGGCGACCATTGTCTGGGTTTACCGGGACTGATTTCTACCATGAGCATGTTGGGAAGAACTGCCGAGTTACATATCCATGCCCATCCGGATGCCGAAAAAATATTCAAACCGGTACTTCAATATTTTTGTAAAGAGTTGCTCTATCCTGTCTGCTTTCATTCTCTCGATCCGCATAAAAATGAACTGATTTTTGAAGACCGCACGTTGAAAGTTTATACCATTCCGTTGAAACACCGTATTCCAACTACCGGATTTTTATTTGAGGAAAAACCTGCGAGCGTTCGCCACATCATACGTGAAATGACCGATTTTTATCAAGTTCCTGTTTCGCAAATGAAAGCGATAAAAGAAGGGATGAATTTTGTTACACCCGAAAGGGAAATCATTCCGAATCGCCGGCTGACGATTCCGGCAAAGTTACCGCATAGATATGCGTATTGTTCGGATACCTGTTATTTTGAAAAAATAATCCCATTAATTGAAGGCGTGGATTTGCTTTACCACGAGGCTACTTTTAGTGAAGAAGATTTGGCAAGAGCCAAAGAAACATTTCATTCTTCCGCCCGGCAAGCGGCGTTGATAGCTAAAAAAGCGAAAGTAAAACGATTGGTTTTGGGGCATTTTTCCGCCCGTTATCCCGACGAATTACCTTTACTAAAAGAAGCGCTGGCAGTTTTCCCCGAAACAATTTTGGCTAACGAAAAAATGGTGATTCGGATCTGATTTATTGCCGGAATCACCGTTTCAGATACAATGTCCATTAGGAGATCCTTTGCATATCGCGCTTGATCTTTCTAATGGACATCTTAGGTTTATTTCAATACCAATCCAATACCTCCGCTCAACCAGAATCCCGGCTGAACAATATTACCCCAGTCGAAATAATGCGTATCATAAAGATTGTTGGCATTGACATGAAACTCCCAATCCTG
>JAISOJ010000024.1 GCA_031275735.1 Dysgonamonadaceae bacterium | reverse complement strand
TTCATTCGCTTCTTTATAGAAGTTTTTCTTTATCTCAAATCCGTATGCTTTGTAATTCTGAAAGTGGTCGTTAATTAGCATCGCCCATTATTTTTATTTGGTTTATATCAAATGGGATTATTTTTCCATTTTCAAACTCGCACAAAACGCAATATCCGAAATAAGCATCCATTGTAGCATCTTCGGGATGGCGGTTTATTACTCCGGTTACATCAATTTTCAAAACCGAAACGATGTATTTTTGTCCTTTTTTGAACTTCAAATCCTGATAAATGAAGTCAAAATAAATTTCAATCTCTTTCTTCTTTTCCATGTTCCTTTATGAATTGCATTGTTTTTCATTTCAAAAATTCCATTGTTTTACGAATTGCCTTAAGACGCGGTTTATACCAGGCCTTTATATAATTTTCTTCTGACGCATAATCCTTTTCATCCACTTTCCAGTAATGGTAATCGTCCGATGCGCCAAAATCAATCCCGTTTGCTTCCTGTATTTTCGATAATATGACGCAGCGTATTGCTTCGGGTATTTTCAAACCGCATTCCAATACCCTTTCAAATGATTCAGGATTGTTGTTTTTCCTGCACGCAATTAATAATGACAATAATTTCCGCAAAATCCGGCAATAATTTACATCCTTGAAATTTCCGCATGTTCCCCACGATCCGCCGCTCCAACTAAGCATGGGGAAATCCAAATCTTCCTCTTCTTTTATCAAAGCGTATTCAACGGGCGCCAGCAAACGGCCGTCAAAATCAAGGTCGTCAACGTGAACATAAATTTCTTTGCCGTTTATTTCAATTTCCTTGAAGTCGTCCACATTCAAAAATTCGCGCTCAACCATTTGCAGCAAAATTCCTTCATCAAAATCATCCGAAGCAATATCGTGCGAACTGTCGATGCGGAGTACGTAATAATTCGGACGGTGGTCGAACGATTGAAACCATACAACCTGTAATCCGTCGCCTTCTATTTCTTTAATTAGTTGGGGTTTTATTGTATGATCCGAACCCCAAAAAAGCACTTTCCGCTCGCGAGTTTCGTATTCGACGAATTTAAGTATGTCTTCTTCTATTGAAGGGTTAATTTTATTGCCGCTGCTGCTCTCGACAAAATTTTTGTTTGTTTCGAGAAAAGGCGCGTCTTTCATGCCTGAATGTCGTAAAAGCAATTCTTTTCCCTCCTGTGTTTGCGGCATTAAAACCGGGTCATTGGAAGCGTCATGCCATACTACGAAATCTACAACTTCGCATAATCCGTACACTTTATGGGTGAGCAAATCACCCTTTTTTATGCTCCTGAATTCTGCTGTTTTCATATTTACAATGGTTATAAATCCGATACTAAGCGAACCGAGAAGCCGAAGCTCCTCCAGTATCTTTGCCTGCCGACACAATAATTGCCATCGAAATGTACAAACCCCTCCTCCGGTATTTCTATTCCTTCCTCCGGCTGCGGATTGATTATCCGCCTCGATTGCGTTTTCTCTCCGCTTACCACTTTGCGGAACAGCGGCTCAATGAAATTTATTCCTTTCATATTCTGTTTATTTAGCTGTTAATAATCGGGGTATGTCGTCACCAGTACTACGGTAACGTCTTTGTCGATTTGGAATAAGACGGTCTCCGGTTTTCTTTCTTCGCTGTATTTGTATATGCAACTGTCCGAATGCATGAGTTGCATTGTCTTTACGAGTTTCTCCAAAACGGCTAAACGGAAAAGCCGGTTGCCGAGTTTTATTTTAAATTCGGGGTCAGGGATTATCCTGCCTGTTTTTTTCTTGCGGGATACGGATGTATAACCGGAACCTTTGCAAACGGGGCAGTCAAAGTATCCTGAAAAGTCTTTATAATCCCACTCGACTTCGCCGCTGCCGTGGCATTCCGTACATTTTATGTCCTCTCCGAAGGTAACTGTCTCTTTGATGCGTTCTGCCGTATTTATCATTTTTTCAAGTTCCGGAAGCAAAAGGGTTTCTTGCCGGTTCGTTTCCATAAGGAGATATTTTTTTACATCCAGAGTGTCCAGGACTTTATAAGTTCCCTCGCATCTGTTTTTATCTATGGCAATTAAGGCTGGCCCGCAGGTGGCGCATATCCATTCGCCCTTCTTAAACGGCTCTCTGTATAAATCCCTCTCGCTGTTTTTGTCTAAAAAGACCGATATTATTTCTTTTTCGTTTTCCATAATTATTTTATTTCGTTGTTAATAAATCCGGATTGTCGTGTATGTTGCCGATAACATACTTATCGTGTTCTATGAGGTAAGATTGCGTAATTGCTCCGCAATCAATATATCCGTCATTCCATGCTTCGTACTTCGTGCCGTACTTACACAGACAGCCTCTTTTGTCGCTATACAGTATCTGATGCCGTATCGGGTCGCCTTTACTGTCGATACATTCGATTATATCGTCTTCGTAAATTTCTTTGCCGTCTGCGTCGTGCAGGCCGGTGAACTGCCCGACGGTTTCAGGGATAACTTTATGACATGAAAAGTCTTCATACATAAAACAGTGTGTCGGAGATGGTTTATATAACTCTTTTTTTCCGGTATAGATAAAAGAATTACCCCCTAATAAGGCATAGTATCCATATACCCACTCACCGTTGTCCGTTCGCTTGCCGCGGAATTTTATTTCTCTGTTCATGCTTCTTTCTCCTCTTCTAAAAAGGTTAATAATTTGTCTAATAAGGCGCTTTCGGCTTTCGAATGAGAAGAAAAGGTTTGCGTTAAATAAATTATTCCTTTTTGAATAAAACAC
>JAISOJ010000074.1 GCA_031275735.1 Dysgonamonadaceae bacterium | reverse complement strand
CCCATGATAGCAGCCTTTTACGGCGAACAGGAAATTCATCATGCCGTGGTTTTCGATCAAATCACGTTCATTCTCTTCTCGACGGTGGGAGTAATTACAATTCTCCGGACATCCGCCGAAAAAGCGAAGGAAATCAATTTCCGGTTTGTCGCAAAAAAAATCTTCCGTTTCCCTCCGTTTATTGCCTGTTTGCTGGCCTTAATCCTGCCTCATTTCATCTCGATTTCGGCGGCGATTCCGTTGTTGGATAAATTAGTAGCAACCATGTCGCCTTTAGCCCTGTTTTCGATTGGCATGCAATTCCATTTAGGCGAAATAAAAAAAGAATGGCGCCTGTTATCGGCCGGATTGCTTTATAAACTGGTATTAGCTCCCTGTTTGATTCTTTTGTTGGCCTTTTTCATGCAATCTTCCGGCAATTTGCCCCGAATCACTGTTTTTGAAGCCGGCATGTCCACGCACATCACGGCCAGTTTGTTGGCCGCGCAATATAAACTCAACCCACAGTTCTCATCCCTGATGGTAGGCGCCGGAATCGCGACCGGATTTGTCACTTCAACTTGCTGGTATTTAGTTCTGCAATATTTGTTTTAAAACCGGCATAGGGAATATGAAACAATCATGTTTAACAAACACCCAAGAGCATGAAAATGCGCATTTGTTTACTCGTCAACTCGTTTACTCGTTAACTTGTTTACTCGTTTACTTGTTTACTCGTTTACTTGTTTACTCGTTAACTCGTTTACTCGTTAACTTGTCACTCGTCACTTATTTTCGTATGAAAAAAAGCAAAAAATACACTAAATTGCTATCTGCACTTTGCAAATTAAAATATTATCCGTACATTTGTCGTTTATATAATTGGCTTGTAAATGGAATCTCTCTATAGAACACATCAATATTTGCTGGAGCATTTAGATGTCCCTCTCCGGAGAAAACTGACAGATGATATTGCCTGGAACGAGCGGCTTATCTGTATCAAAGGCCCCCGTGGAGTTGGGAAAACGTGCTTTTTGCTCCAATATGCCAAAGAAAACTTTTCTCCCGACGACAGGCGTTGCCTCTATATTAATCTGAACAATTTTTATTTTACCGTAAAAACGATTCGCGACTTTGCCAACGAATTTCAGATGAAAGGCGGTAAGGTACTGTTAATCGACCAGATATTCAAGTATTCCACCTGGGCGGAAGAGTTGGCTTTTTGTTACGACAATTATCCCGATTTGCGGATTGTTTTTTCCGGTTCATCCGTACTGGATTTGGACGACGAAAATTATCACCTGAAAGGCAAAGTGATTACCTATAACTTGCGGGGATTTTCTTTCCGTGAATTTCTGGAATTGCAAACGAAATGCAAATTCAATGCTTTTTCGCTGAGGGAAATTTTGGAACTGCATACCGAAATTGCCGGGGAAATCACTTCCCGAATAAAACCATTGGCCTATTTGGAAAATTACCTGATTTACGGCTATTATCCGTTTCATTTGGAGAAACGGAATTTCCTGGAAAATCTGTTGAAAACGATGAACATGATGCTGGAAGTGGATGTAATGAGTATCAACCAAACGGGACAGAGTTATTTGCCTAAAATCAGGAAACTGCTTTATCTCTTGTCGCTATCCACACCGGCAAGTCCAAACGTGAGCCAGTTGAGCGCAGACATCGAAACGTCGCGGGCTACGGTGATGAATTATATGAAATACCTGAAAGACGCACGCTTAGTCAATTTATTGTATCCGCCCAATGAGGTATTTCCCAAGAAACCGGCACATCTGTACATGCACAACCCCAATATCTTGTATGCTACGCGACAAACGAATGTAAATGAACAGATTGTGTGGGAAACATTTTTTTATAGCCAGGTTCATAAAGATCACAAGGTCAATGCCGGTAGCCGAAACTGCCAGTTCCTGGTCAACGGGCAATACTCGTTCAGTGTAGGCGACCGCATCCGGGGAAAATTCAATCCCGACTGCTATTATGCCATTTCCGGAATAGAAGCCGGCGAACGCAAAGTGATTCCGCTGTGGCTGTTCGGATTTTTGTATTAAATACGATGAAAGAACGGGCAGAAAGAAATCGAACAATTACTTTGTCAGCAGAAGAATATAATCTATTCAGCAGAAAATTATGTTGTCTGAAAAAAGATATTCCTGTTGACCTCGGCGAAATTGTAAACAAAACGGTCAACAACGATTTGTTCGATATCATTGATCTCTTACCAAAACAATTTGCCGATTTGATTGTCGTTGACCCGCCATACAATTTGACCAGGGACTTTAATGGATTTACATTCAAATCATCTTCAAAAAACCGCTATTTTGATTATCTACGCTCATGGTTTCCGAAAGTTGTATCCCTGTTAAAGCCTTCCGGTTCAATGTATCTTTGCGGCGATTGGAAATGTACGTCAGCATTGCAACAAGTAATGGAAGAAAATTTAACCGTACTGAATCGAATAACCTGGCAAAGAGAAAAAGGCCGGGGCGCTTTGAGTAACTGGAAAAACGCGATGGAAGACATTTGGTTCGGGGTAAAAGATGCGAAAAACTATTACTTTAATGTAGAAGCAGTAAAACTAAAAAGAAAAGTATTGGCGCCTTATAAAGAAAACGACAAACCCAAAGACTGGGAAAAAACAGAGGAAGGAAATTTTAGATTAACATATCCATCCAACTTTTGGGACGATATCAGTATTCCCTATTGGTCGATGCCTGAAAATACGGATCATCCAACTCAAAAACCGGAAAAACTGATTGCCAAATTGATTTTATCCTCCTGCCCCGAAAATGGAATTGTATTTGACCCGTTTCTTGGCTCCGGTACCACCTCCGTCGTTGCAAAAAAATTAGGCAGAAAATATTGCGGAGTGGAAATGAATAAAGAATATTGCTGTTGGGCCGAAAAACGTTTGGAAAGAGCGGAAACCGACAAAACAATACAAGGTTATTCCGATGGCGTTTTTTGGGAAAGAAATACCGCCAATCTCCAAACGGCAAACAATAAACAAAAGATGAAGCCGGCAACTCGTCCCGACAGCTTTAATTTATTTTCCAAAATTACGTCATTATGAAAAGGGTAATATTCTACAAGCATGAGCAGAAACGTTCAAAATACAAGCAATCCTTTACCGGACAATAAAGCGGAAAGCCAACTCTATTCCGATGTTTGTTTGCTGATAGAGAATGGGCGGCACAAATTAGTGCATTCGCGGCAAAAAAAATAA
>JAISOJ010000073.1 GCA_031275735.1 Dysgonamonadaceae bacterium | reverse complement strand
CATTTTACCTTCGCTGTTAGGAATAACTACCGGCTTGTTGCCTTCCATTACGGCCACGCATGAGTTTGTTGTTCCTAAGTCGATTCCAATTATTTTTCCCATAATTTTATTTGTTTAATTGTTCTATTTTTGTTTTTTATTTTCGTTGTTTGTAGAAAGAGTTAGCAAATGTTATGCCAAAAAAATGACAGTGCAAATATCTGCCTAAATGTCATGTTTTGAATACTGAAATTTTTTATTACTTTTGCGGAAAACAAGTGAATATGAGCAATCAAAGGTATATGCAACGTGGTGTTTCAGCTTCTAAAGAGGACGTCCATCAAGCGATAAAAAACATAGATAAAGGTTTATTTCCTAACGCTTTTTGTAAAATAATCCCCGACATTTTGGGCGACGATGATAGGTATTGCAACATTATGCATGCCGACGGAGCCGGTACCAAATCTTCACTGGCTTATCTGTATTGGAAAGAAACCGGCGATTTGTCGGTTTGGAAAGGGATTGCACAGGACGCTTTGATAATGAATGTGGACGATTTGCTTTGTGTAGGCGCTACGAACAACATCCTCCTCTCATCGACCATCGGCCGGAATAAACATTTGATTCCGGGTGAAGTCATTTCCGCGATTATACAGGGAACCAACGAATTATGTGAAGAACTCAACCGTTTGGGCGTGAATATTTATCCGACCGGAGGAGAAACGGCGGACGTAGGCGACTTGGTCAGAACAATCATCGTTGATAGTACGGTTACTTGCCGGATGAAGCGCTCGGACGTGATCGATAATGCCCGTATTCAAGCTGGAGATGTTATCGTCGGACTGTCTTCGTCCGGCCGGGCGACATACGAAAAAGAATACAACGGCGGGATGGGAAGTAACGGTTTGACATCTGCCCGTCACGATGTTTTTGCTCATTACTTGGCGGAAAAGTATCCCGAAAGCTATGACCCGAATGTTCCGGAGGAATTGGTTTATTCCGGGAAAAAGAAATTGACAGACCAAATAGAAAAATTGGAAATTGATGCGGGAAAATTAGTATTATCTCCTACCCGCACTTATGCTCCGGTTATCAAGCAGGTATTGGAGAAACGACGGACTAAAATTCATGGAATGGTGCATGTTTCCGGAGGAGCGCAAACAAAAATCTTACATTTTGTAGATAAATTAAAAATCACTAAAAACAACCTGTTTCCGCTTCCACCTTTATTTCAATTGATTCAAGAACAGTCGGGAACGGATTGGCAGGAAATGTATAAAGTTTTCAATATGGGACACCGAATGGAGATCTACCTCCCGGAAGAATACGCCGGAGAAGTGATCGCCATTTCCCGATCTTTCGGAATCGAAGCGCAAATTGTCGGTTTTGTGGAAGCTTCCGATAAAAAAGAACTGATCATTGAAAGCGAAAACGGGCGATTTGAATACAATTAATACAACCCCCCGTTTTGCGCCTGATACTCTAAAAATCTATCGATCCTTAATAGGAATGTATTTTTGCCCGTCTAAAATATTCCTGTATGCAGGACGAATGATTCGTTTACTCTTGAAATTTAACTCTTCAATCCGGTGGGCTGTCCAGCCTACAATACGCGCCATGGCAAATAGGGGTGTATAGATTTCTTGCGGCAAGCCGATCATCTCGTACACGAATCCTGAATAAAAATCAATGTTTGAAGAGACTCTTTTCTTTGCTCCTTTGAAATTATAAAATGATTCAATCGCTCTCTCTTCCAATAATTCGAGAAAAGCCATTTCTCTTTCCCTCCCTTTTTCTTTGGCTAAATCGCTGGCTAATTCCTTCAATAATAGTGCACGAGGATCGGAAATCGTATATACCGCATGCCCAATGCCATAGATCAACCCGGTCTTGTTGTAAACTTCCTTATTTAGCATTTGTTGGAAATAAGCGTCAATTTCTTCCACATTTGCCCAATCTTTAATATTTTCTTTTAAATGATTGAACATATCAACTACCTGAATATTGGCTCCTCCGTGCAAAGGACCTTTCAATGAGCCGATACCGGCAGCAATGGAAGAATAAGTATCTGTTCCCGACGAACTTGTTACCCTAACGGTAAATGTAGAATTATTACCGCCTCCATGTTCTGCCTGTAAAACCAATAGCAAATCCAAGGTACGCGCTTCCAACGGCGTATAGTACCGCTTCAGCATATAGAGGAAATTTTCCGCAATCGTCAGATTTTCATTCGGATGGCGAATGTGTAAAGAACGCCCGTGCGTGCTATGACGGTAAATATTATAAGCATAAGCAACGACTGTCGGAAACCTTGAAATCAGCTGGATAGATTGACGCATCAAGTTTTCGGGCGAAGTATCGTCGGGATTCGGATCGAAATTATACATTTCCAAAACGCTTCGCGCTAAAATATTCATGATGTCTTGACCTTCCAAATCAATGATGTTCATCTTGGTTTTTTGTTCCAATGGCATATTGTCATTGAGTAATTCCCTGAAATTATATAATTCTTCTTTGTCCGGCAATTTTCCCGACAACATCAGGTATGCAATTTCCTCAAAACCAAAACGTTTTTCCCTAATTAAATCGTGGACGATATCTTCAATATCATAACCCCGGTAATACAATTTGCCGGGAATCGCTTTTACTCCGCCTTCCGGTAACCGTTCGTAACCAACTACATTTCCTATTTGAGTGAGTCCGACCAATACTCCGGAGCCGTCTTCGTTGCGAAGTCCTCGTTTGACATTATATTTCACAAATAAGTCATTATCAATCTTGGAGGTCGTTTTTACCGATTCCGATAGTTTGTAAATAAGATATTCTTTTTTCATACGTAAATAAATTATAGATTATAAATTATGAAACAGGACTATTTTCTATTATTGTCATGACGGTTTCAGCAAACTGCATAGTACCAAGCGCTTTTCCTTCCGGCATGAAACGAGCTAAATCGTAAGTCGCCTTACCATGAATAAACGCTTCTTCTATCGCATTTGTTATTAAACCGGCAGCTTCTTTCCATCCTATGTATTCAAGCATCATTACGGAAGAAAGGATAAGCGAAGAAGGATTGGCGCTGTTTCTTCCGACAATATCCGGAGCTGTGCCATGAGTCGCTTCGAAGATGGCATGACCGGTTTTGTAATTGATATTGGCGCCCGGGGCAATGCCTATTCCCCCCACCATGGCGGCCAATTGATCGGAGATATAGTCGCCGTTGAGATTCAAGGTAGCAATGACCGAATAATTTTCCGGAGTTAACAAAGTGTTTTGTAAGAAAGCATCCGCAATCACGTCATTAACAATTAATTTTCCTTCCTTCAATTCTTTGGAAAATTCCCGTTCGGCCAACTCATATCCCCAACGTTTAAATCCGCCTTCGGTAAATTTCATAATATTGCCTTTATGTACCAGTGTAACGTTCGGCAAATGATTTTCTAAAGCATATTCGATGGCGGCACGCACCAAACGTTCGGTTCCTTCGACGGAAACCGGTTTTATTCCAAAAGAAGAAGTTTTTTCGAAACGAATTTGAGTCACCTTCATTTCGTTTTTCAGGAAATTCAGCAGTTTTTGAGCCTCCGGCGTTCCCTGTTGCCATTCGATACCGGCATAAATATCTTCGGTATTCTCGCGAAAAATAACCATATTCACTTTTTGCGGTTCCTTGAGCGGCGATGCAACTCCTCGGAACCAACGTACCGGACGCAGACAGACATATAAATCCAAGGTTTGTCTAAGAGCCACATTGAGTGAACGAATACCTCCGCCTACCGGAGTTGTAAGCGGTCCTTTGAGGCCGATCAGGTATTCGCGAAAAATCGCCAGCGTTTCGTCTGGCAACCAATTACCGGTTGTCTTAAAGGCTTTCTCGCCCGCTAATACTTCTTTCCATTCAATCCGGCGCTTCCCTTGATAAGCTTTTTCGACGGCATAATTAATTATATTCCGGCATACCGGCATTATTTCCTGTCCAATTCCGTCGCCTTCAATGAAGGGAACTGTTACGCAATCAGGTACAATTAATTTTTTTTCTTGTTTTTTTATTTTCATAAATTCGATTATTCATTTGTTTTTAAATAATTTAAAGCGCTACCTGCCCAATACCATTTAATTTGCCAATCGTTGAAAGTATGGTTTACTAAAAATGAATCCTGTTTCCCATCCGAATGATGCAGGATTGCCGTAAGCGGTTTACCCGGTTCGAAATTCATCATACCGACAATGGAGATACGATCGTCTTCCTTTATTTTATCATAATCGTTTTTATTTTCAAATACGAGCGCCAACATTCCCTGTTTTTTCAGATTCGTTTCGTGGATACGGGCAAAACTTTTAGCTAATATCACCTTGACATTCAGGAAACGGGGTTCCATGGCAGCGTGCTCCCGCGAAGAGCCTTCTCCGTAATTTTCTTCCGCTACTACAATGGATGAAATTTCTTTCGTTTTGTAGTATTTGGCAACCTCCGAAACCGCACCGTATTCCCCCGTCAATTGATTCAAAGCCCAATTTGTCTTTCCGTTGAATGCATTTACCGCCCCCATCAGGAGATTCCCTGAAATATTTTCCAAATGACCGCGAAAACGCAGCCAAGAACCCGCCATCGAAATATGGTCGGTCGTACACTTGCCTGCCGTTTTAATCAATAGGGGCATGTTTATCAGTTCGTCGTCCTTGTGGGCGGGAAACGGTTGCAACAATTGCAAACGTTCGGATTCCGGATGAACAACAACTTCTACATCTCCTTCACTTGGAGCAATGTAGCCATCCTCTTTTACTTCAAAACCTTGAGGAGGGAAATCGTTACCTTGCGGTTCTCTCAACAGGACTTCCCGTCCGTCCATTGTTTTCAACTTGTCGGTTAAAGGATTAAAACAAAGGTCGCCGGCAATGGTTAATGCCAGAGTCAATTCGGGAGAAGCAACAAAAGCGTGCGTATTCGGATTCCCGTCGGCTCGTTTGGCAAAATTACGGTTAAAAGACGTAACAATCGAATTTTTTCTTGTATTATTGTCCGTACAACGTTTCCATTGCCCTATACAAGGGCCGCAAGCATTGGCCATAATTGTACCGCCTATTTTTTCAAAATCACCGATCAATCCGTCGCGTTCGGCCGTATAACGGATTTGTTCAGAACCCGGATTGATAATCAACGGGGAAGCGACCGGAATTTTATCGGTCACAGCTTGCCGGGCAATAGAAGCTGCTCGGCTCAAATCTTGGTAAGAGGAATTGGTACACGAACCAATCAATCCTACGTCCATTCGTTGCGGATAATTGTTAGCTTTCACCTTCGCTGCAAATGCCGAAATAGGCGTAGCGGCATCGGGAGTGAAAGGTCCGTTAATGTACGGCTCCAACTCAAATAAGTTGATTTCAATTACTTGATCGTAATATGGGTCGGGATTTTCTTTTATTTCAGGATCAGGTTGCAAATAAAGAGCAATTCCTTCCGCTCGGTTGGCAATTTCCTTCCGCCCGGTTGCTCGCAGGTAATTCGCCATGTTTTCATCGAAGGGGAAAATCGAAGTGGTAGCGCCGACTTCGGCGCCCATATTGCAGATGGTTGCTTTCCCCGTCGCCGACAAGGAAGACGCCCCTTCTCCGAAATATTCGATAATCGAATTTGTTCCGCCTTTAACCGTCAGTATTCCGGCTAATTTCAAGATGACGTCCTTGGGCGAGGCCCAACCGTTCAGATATCCGGTTAATTTAACTCCGATCAGTTTAGGCATCTTCAATTCCCATTCCATACCGCTCATAACGTCGACGGCGTCGGCCCCTCCCACGCCAACCGCAATCATACCCAAACCACCCGCATTGGGCGTATGCGAGTCTGTTCCAATCATCATTCCTCCGGGGAAAGCATAATTTTCCAAAATTACTTGGTGAATAATGCCTGCTCCCGGTTTCCAAAAACCGATACCGTATTTATCCGAAACTGTTTTCAGGAAGTCATATACTTCCCTGTTGTTACTCGTTGCAGTCCGAATATCGGTATCAGCGCCTTTATCCGCTTGAATCAGGTGGTCGCAATGGACGGTTGCCGGTACAGCCGATTTCTTTTTCCCTGCATTCATAAATTGCAATAAAGCCATTTGTGCGGTTGCATCCTGCATTGCTACGCGGTCGGGACGAAAATTCACGTAATCGATGCCCCGTTGGTAATCATATATATGCCCGGAATCATATAAATGGGCATATAAAATTTTCTCGGTTAAAGTCAGTGGTCGATCGATTTTCTTACGCACATAGTTTATCTTATCCTCCAAATGAGCATAAAAACTTTCTACCATTTCGAAGTCGTGTATCATAAATAATAAGTTATTGTAAGTTAAAATA
Source organism: Dysgonamonadaceae bacterium (assembly GCA_031275735.1). GTDB lineage: Bacteria > Bacteroidota > Bacteroidia > Bacteroidales > Azobacteroidaceae > Azobacteroides. Next base: position 1,437 of record JAISOJ010000073.1, on the reverse strand, counting down.
CGCTTGATTTATAACAATAAATATCATTCTCTTTTTGTTTATATTTTCTATTTATTTCCCTGTAAATTTTAAATTATTTCTAATTTTTGCATCAAATATAATAAAATTTTTTCATTGATAAAGATTTTGCGAAAAAAAAGAAAAAATAATGAACTCATGCAACGTTTTCTCTATTTTTTACATCTAAAAAATAAATATCGTACAATAAAAAATTGATGCTATGAATAGAATGTTTCATTTTTCTAAAAATAATAGGATGAAAAAAAGAGTGAAAATTTTTATGGTATTCTCAGGGGTATTGTTATTAACTAATTGTATGCCTGAGAGTGAATATAGCAAGAATAACATGGTTTATTTTCTTGACGAACCGGCTCAGGTCGAATCTTTAGATACGGAATTAATCCGGTCGGCTCATGGTATTTTCAAAGTTTTTTCCTTGAAAAATACACCTTTGGAAACAGGCAACCTCCTATGGACTTCTTTTACTGTGGATATGAATGAAGCGTCCCATTCCGATTATTATACGGCAATTGATTTTCATTATCAGGTGGTTGACAGCGCAAAAGTAATTATACCGTTCGAACCGGCGGAATTTAGACAGTATTTGTCCGATAGCTATACGGAGCCTATCCACGAAGCGGTTTTGTATAAGGATTATCTGGATAAGCTGCTATTTTTTGGTTTCAGGAAAGGACCTCTTGCCGATAATTCAATGTCGGACTACGAAATAATACTTAATCCGGAAAAAGAAAATGGCCATCCTACATTTTATATCCGGTCGAAAAAAACAGGTACGACACCCTCTTATACTCATACGGTTCATGAAAGTCACGGAAAAAGAGACGAAACTGTTTTCGCATTCGACATGACGGAATTTATCGCTTACTATGAGAAGCATATTTCCAATACCGGCTCGGTATGGTTTAATCTCAAATATAAGGTGGGCGAGGACAATAATGGCAACGATATTTACCGCGAGTTTCGCGACAATCCGATAAGATGGAATGTGAAGTCCGGAAAATAGTATCGGCAAGAAAGTATCGTCGCATAAAGTAAAGGAGGAAAGAGAAAAGGAAATCACAATGTATTTTAACTCTCCTTTCTTAATTCTACCGTCGCATTTGTTTCTATGGATCTTGCAGAACTTTTTACAGGGAAGATATATCGTTTTTGTATTTCAATACCCAATTTATAAATTCCCTGCGGGCATTTTGCCTTGGGAATGATGGCAAAGAAACCGCAATTTTGTTGAATCGCACCGTCAAGAGGGAGATCGTACCGCCGTTCCAAATAAGGATGAATAAGGATATGCTGCTTCTCATTGAACAGCCATAAACGGATATCGGTAAAATCCAGATCCATTTCATTCGTCCACGCCCAACCCCTTATTAGCAGATATTCGTTCGTTTCTTCCACAAAATCAATGTTGTATGAAAT
>JAISOJ010000028.1 GCA_031275735.1 Dysgonamonadaceae bacterium | reverse complement strand
CTTATACGTCTATATCTTGCGCCAATGCGGATAAAAAACGTCTGAACGTCTCGTCCGAGGCCGTCTTGCCCGAGGATGACTCCCAGGCGGCTTTCGCTGCTTTCACGCTCTGCCGGTCGGCTTCGATTGCCTTGCGTATCGTTTCCTGGTCGGCTTCCCTGCTTATAATGGGTTTGGCTCCCTCTCCGGGACGGTTCTCCAATCCTTCGATCCGTTCTGCCAGGAACCTGTCCCCCATTTGTTGATGGACTGTTGGCACAAGTCCACTTTCAACGCTATTTGTGGTGAACTCAAGCCTTGCGACTTCAGTAGGACAGCCAGGCAGTGTTGGCGCAAAAAATGCGCTCGACCATGCTTGTATCCATTTTCCAAAACGCGTATCTGCTCCGCAGACAAATATATCGCTTTGATCTTTCCCATACCTATATTTAATATTAGTATGGAAATAACGCTTATGGAGACTGAAAATTATCATTTAAACTAATGTTGTTGAACTACTTATTACATTTACATAAAAGAATATCTAAAATATATAAAATTCGACGTTAAATATTTTGATTTTATCAATAAAATACCTACATTTGCATAGAGTTAAGCCGCATCAGTCGATTGGAAAACTCATCAAACTATACAAAAATTCCGAGACAGGCTCTTACCGGGAATGGCGGGCCGCAACCTTTAGGTTATGCTTTGCACAGCGGATTACAAACACGGTAAAGCTCTCAAATCCTGATTATTGGAGTTTTTTATATCCACGGTGCGGCTTTTAAAAAATAAGTTTCAGATAATATATCTTTGTATCTAGGACAAAAACTACTGTTAGATTTATTACTCTTAACTCGCTTGCCGAATAATTCAAAAGAAAACAAATTTTACCTGCGGATTTAAAGATTTATAATTTATAATTCCTACAAATTTATATTACCTTTGCACCGAATTGTATATAATGCAATGTTGTTTAACTTTATAAAATATGATGATTCAAGTCGTTAAATCCAAATTACACCGGCTTACAGTAACAGAAGCCAACCTGAATTATATAGGTAGCATCACTATCGACGAGGATTTGATGGAAGCGGCCAATATTATTGAAGGAGAAAAAGTACAAATTGTCAACAATAATAATGGTGAACGCATTGAAACATATGTAATTAAAGGATTGCGCGGTTCAGGGATGATATGTTTGAACGGAGCGGCGGCCCGGAAAGTGCAGCCCGGCGACATCATCATTATCATTGCGTACGCTTTGATGGATTTTGAAGAAGCTAAACACTTCAAACCGGCTATCGTTTTTCCGGATACCGCTACAAATAAAATCCCATAAACAAACTATATGCTTGATTTTAAACCTGTAATGATTGCCGATAAAGATTCGCTGCAATCATTCTTTTATAAAAGCAATTTCAGAAATTGTGATTTTTCTTTTTCCAATATTTATATGTGGAAACATTTGTACAACACCCTATTTGCTATCGAAGACGGCTTTTTGTATATCCGTTTTCATGCGACGGAGAACGCACCCGGTTACTTATTTCCGTTAGGAGATGGCGATTTGAAAAAAGCGTTGGAACGCATCTGCGAAGACGCCTGGGAACGGATGGCCCACGTTTACCTGTATGCTATCACCCCGGAGATGTTCAATTGGATTGAAAACGTAATGCCCGGCCAATTCATTTATGAAAAAGGCCGAGATTGGTACGAATACATATATTCTTCTGAAGATTTGATATCGCTTGTAGGGAAAAAATTTCAAGCGAAACGAAACCATATCAACAAATTCAAGCGGACATATCGCTGGGAATATCTTCCTATAACAAGAGAAATCATTCCTGAATGTGTGGAACTTTACGAACGGTGGTGCGCTGAAAACGGTGGTTGTAATAACGAACAATCGTTGGTAGGAGAACGAGTTGCTACCCAAAAAGTATTCAATAACTACGAAAAATTAGGATTATTGGGCGGCGCCTTGCGGATTGATGGGGAGATATTGGCTTATTCTTACGGTCAACCTTTAGGGAAAGATACTTTTGGAGTACATGCCGAAAAATGCTTGTACGAGATTGACGGAGGTTTCACGATGATGAATCAACAGTTTGCCGAACATAATTGCGCCGATTATACTTATATTAACCGCGAAGAAGACCTGGGATTAGAATCGTTGCGGAAAGCGAAAATGTCCTATCAACCGGCTTTTCTATTGGAAAAAGGTTATGTTCGGATAAAAGAGTAAAAATTTTTATGATCCGGTTGGGAGAAGATAAAGATAAGGAAATATTGAAAAAACTGTGGAAACTTTGTTTTCCGGATGATACAAACGAATTTATTTGTTTGTATTTCGACCAAGTGTATAAAAACGACGAAACTCTTGTTTATACGGAAAATGATAAACCGGTGGCGTCTTTGCAAATGATTCCTTACTCATTCAAAACAGGGACAACAATCTCGCTGGCGGGTTATATTTCCGGCGCCATGACTCATCCTGCTTTCCGTAAAAAAGGCTATATGTCCCGCTTATTGAATGCATCATTCGAAGTACTAAAAGAAAAAAAATATGATTATACGTTCTTGATTCCGCAGAAAGAATATTTGTTTGAATTTTACGAGAAACAGGGATATGTGAAGGCGTTTCCTGAGAGAATTGCCAAACTTTCTTCCGATTTTCCGGATTTCTCTTCCAGCGCTTCTTCCCAGAAGAGGGAAGTGCAGATTTATGAGAGTTTGCAGGATCTGTTTTCTGTCCCTACCCCTTACGGAGAGAGCTTAGAGAAAAGGTATTGGCAAACCTATTCCTGTTTTCTTTTTGAAAAAACCAACGTAATCTTGAAAACAGAATCTCAATTTACCCATATTCTATGGGATTTTTTTACAGAGAAAGGCGTTTTATTCGCCAACGAAGAGGGATGGGCTTTTTCTTTCCGCGAAAAAGATCAAATCATTTTGAAAGAATTTTTTTACCAAGATAAAACAGTTAAACAGTTTTTTTTGCAAGCCATCCGAGAATATTATGCATTGAAAAAACTGACAATATGTAATGATCCGGACGCTCCTTTTGTCCGTTACAAAGGAATGATAAAAGCGTTAAATGAAACAAAAGAACTAATTACCGATATTTACGCCGGCATGATGTTGGATTGATTGAATGGAAAAAACAACTTATACCTATAAGCAAATCTGGAAAATCGCGTATCCGATTTTTTTGACTTTACTGGTTCAGAACCTGATTCAGGTTATCGATACGGCTTTTCTTGGGCATGTGGGAGAGGTGGAATTGGGCGCTTCGGCCATTGCCGGTATTTATTATATTGCCATTTTCACTGTCGCTTTCGGATTCAGCGCCGGTGCGCAAATCTTAATCGGTCGACGAAACGGAGAAGAAAAATTCGATAAGATAGGCGAAATCGTTTTCTTAGGAATAGCTTTTTTATTGATAGCCGCATTGCTGATGTTCGGGCTTACCCGCTTGTATTCAGCGCCTATTTTAGGAAGGCTTTTACATTCGGAAAAAGTACTGACCGCTTCGCTTGATTACTTGGATTGGCGCATCTGGGGATTGTTTTTTGCTGTGATCAATGTGATGTTCCGTGCCTTTTTCGTAGGAATCACCCAGACTAAAGCCTTAACATACAACGCTATTGCTATGGCGGCTACCAACGTATTTTTCGATTATGTATTGATTTTCGGGCATTGGGGATTTCCGCAGATGGGCATTGGAGGCGCAGCGCTTGCCTCGGTGATCTCGGAGGCGGTTTCGGTAATTTATTTCGCCATTCATCTGTTTTTTGCTGTAGATTTGAAGAAATACGGTTTCCTTAACTTTATCTGGAAAAATTTAAACGTAATAAAAAACATCCTGGATGTTTCTTTTTCGCTGATGATCCAGTATTTTCTTTCTTTAAGCACTTGGTTGATTTTCTTTTTGATGATTGAACGGATGGGCGAAACCACGTTGGCCGTTTCCAATATCATCCGTAGCTTTTACATGATTCTCGGTATTCCGCTCTTTGCCCTATCCGCTACTTCAAGTACTTTGGTCAGCAATATCATCGGCGCAGGAAAACAAAACGAAGTAATGGCGTTGATTTGGAAAATAGCTCGCTTATCGTCGAGCATTAGTTTTGTTACAGCGCTTTTCCTTTTCTTGTTTCCCGAATTAACGTTAAGGATTTACACTTCCGACCCTGCCTTAATTCAAGGATCGATTACTTCTCTTTATGTTATTTTATTGGTTTTAATGGTATTATCAGTGACCAATGTACTTTTTCAAGCGGTTTCCGGAACAGGTAATACCCGTTCGGCATTATTGATCGAAACCTTAGTTTTGATTTTATACATAGCTTGGATGTGGCTGATGGCCATTCATTTCAAAGCGCCTTTAGCGGTTTGTTGGACGACTGAATTAGTTTATGCCCTCTTTATTGGTTTTTTCAGTTATATTTATTTCAAACGCGGAAAATGGCAAAACAAGAAGATATAAAATTTCTATGGCCTCCATTCAGACCAATGTAATTTTTAGCTTTAATTTACGTTACTAATAATATGAAAAAGCAATTGGTCTTCGCAACAAATAATAAGCATAAAATGGAAGAGGTCGGTGATATTTTGGGAGATAATTTTCAATTATTATCCCTAAAAGAAATCAACTGTACGGAAAATATTCCTGAAACTGCTTATACCTTGGAAGGAAACGCTCTTCTGAAAGCCCGTTATGTTTTTCAAAAATATGGATATGATTGTTTTGCCGATGACACGGGCTTGGAAGTTTTCGCTTTGAATAATGCGCCCGGCGTATACTCCGCCCGCTATGCCGGAAAATCCAAAGATCCGAAGGCTAATATGCAAAAAGTTTTAAAAGAATTAGCAAACAAAAGTGATTATTCTGCCCGTTTCAGAACAGTTATCGCTTTGATAATTCAAGGGAAAGAGTATATGTTTGAAGGAACTGTACAAGGGAAGCTTATTCGGGAAGAAAGAGGGATTGCGGGATTTGGCTATGATCCGATTTTTGTTCCCGAAGGATATACTCAAACGTTTGCCGAAATGGGAACAGAAATAAAGAATATAATCAGTCACAGGGCTGAAGCAGTTAATAAATTAAAACAGTTTTTATTATGAAGCAAATCCGTCTTAATTTAGTGATAATTAAATGCTTATTATTGTTATTGCCTCTAAATATCTATGCTCAAAAATCAAGAATGGGAACATGGAAAAGCCATTTGGCTTACCAAAACCCGGAATTGGTTGCGGAAACGTCTAATCTTATTTTTGCTGTATATAAAGGAATATATAGAGATGATAAACTTCATAACGATGGAGCTCTTTTTTCTTATTCACCTGAAGATGGAGAGATTATAACTTATTCCACCGAAGACGGATTAAATGATATGGGAATTGTACAGATGATCTACAGTCCCGACACACATGCACTGGTATTAGTTTACGAAAATGCCAATATTGATTTGTTTTATGGAAAAGATAATGTAATAAACATTCCTTTTATAAAGGATAAAAACGAATATCCGAACAAAACGGTGAATAATATTGCCCTTATCGGCAAAGACGTTTATTTATCAACTGCATTTGGAATTGTTGTCCTTGATTTGGAACGAAAAGAAATAAAAGAAACTTATCGGTTGGATATCAATACGATGGCTGTATGCTTATGGGGCGATCATTTATATGCCGCCACAAACGAAGGGATTAAAAGAGCTTTAATTTCTTCTAATTTATTAGATAAGGAAAATTGGAAACATTTTGAGATAGAATACAATGGAAATGCAAAAAGAATAGAAAAAATGCTCGTCTTCAACGATCAATTGGTCTTTTATGATGCAAGTATTAATCAAGTCTTTTATTTCAAAGAAGGAACGGGAAAATTACTCTTTAGCGGTATGTGTCGGCAATTATCCGTATTAAACGACCAGCTTGTCCTAAATGCATACAACCAGGTTCTTTTCTATACCGATTTAACTAACACAAGTACACATATAGAAATGACGGCCAGCGCTATCAGTTCATATGGTTCAAAGAACACTTACTGGCTGGTTCAGCCGGATGTAGCTTGGGTTGATCCGGGAAAAGTGGGTTTGATCGGAATAAAAAAAGAGATAGATTCAAATGAATATTCGCTACTTGCTTCCGGAATTAAAATTAATAGCCCTGTGAGAAATTACTGTTATTATATGACGCATACTTCCGGAAAATTACTTGTAACAGGAGGAGAAATGCTGAGTGACCGTTATCGGTTGGATGGAACATTTATGGTCTATGAAAATGGAAAATGGCTTAACTTCAACGACAAAACAATTGAGAAAGAGTCCGGTTTGGCCCGCGTACGCGACTTTATGTCGGCAGCCGTAGATCCGCGCGACCCTAACCATTACTTTGTTGCAAGCTGGGGAGAAGGTCTTTATGAATTTGAAGATACCGTATTTGTAAATCGTTATTCGTTCAATAATAGTCTTCTTCAAACAATATACATTGATTATTACCCTGATAATTTTGTCCGTATCGATGGTCTTTCTTACGATAAGCATAATAATTTGTACATGGTTAATCAATATGTCCCCAATGGAATGGTTATATATACTGCAGATAATAAATGGATTTCTCATTACTATCCTCCTTTATCAAAGGCTCATCCGAATCGAACATTAATTACAAAAAATAATCAAAAGTGGGTAAGTCTCTTACGTTTAGAATCTTCCGGAGTTTTTGTACTGGACGATAATAACACAATTGATAACGCGACAGACGACACTTACTACTATTCCAACTCTTTCGTTGACCAGCAAGGAATGGATATAAAAGCAATTTACTATTTTTGTTTAGCCGAGGACTTAAATGGTAATGTTTGGGTAGGAACAGATAACGGACCTATCTATTTTTCTTCTGCCGCCCAAGTGGGGGAGGGTGTGTGTAACCGCGTTATTTCGACAGATTTATACGGATCGGGCTATCCTCTTTTGGAAGGACAACGAATAACCACAATTGCCGTAGACGGAGGAAACCGGAAATGGATGGGAACAACAGGAGGAGGTGTTTTTATCGTGGATAATTCCGGGGAAACTCTGAATGTAGAAAATTTTAATACAGATAATTCCCCTTTATTCTCCAATAACATTTTATCTATTGCTATTGATAATAAAACAGGAGAAGTTTTTATTGGGACAGATAAAGGTATTATTTCCTACATGAACGAAGCTATCGAAGGGGCTTCCGGTTATTCGGAAGTATATGCTTATCCTAATCCCGTGAAACCCGCGGATAATAATCAAGTAACTATTACCGGATTAATGGCGAATTCAACCATTAAAATAACGGATTTGGCAGGTAATATAATGCAACAAAAAATTTCTCTGGGAGGACAATCCTCATGGAATTGTACCAACCTCTCAGGCGCTATAGTTAAAGCCGGCATATACCTTGTCTTTGCTATGCTCCCGGATGGAACTCAAGGAGTTGTTACTAAAATTATGGTTATCAAATAGAACTAAGATTTTAGAATGACTTGCGGGTAATGATTATATAGGAATCAATAATTTAAATTCTTTAAGTTGAACTCCATATCATTTTATAAGTTTTTCTTTCAAAAGGTTTCCTTTTTTGAAAGAAAAATCGTATTTTTGCATGCTTTTAAACATATAGCAGGAAAATAGATAATCAATAAATAATAGGTAACAACTTAAATTGTTTTTAAAATGGCAAATTTAGATTTAGGCAAGTATGGAATTGACAACAAGATACCTGTTGTTCACAATCCGTCTTACGAAGAGCTTTTTCAAGCAGAAATGAATCCGGCCAACGAAGGATTCGAAAAAGGTATATTGACCAACACCGGCGCCGTATCCGTCGATACGGGTAAATTCACCGGACGTTCCCCGAAAGACCGCTACATCGTGAAAGATGCGGTAAGCGAAAATACCATCTGGTGGGACGGAAATATCAACAAACCGGTTTCTACCGAAGTATGGAACGATTTGAAAGCCAATACCCTTAAAGAACTTAATACGGCGAAAAAACTATACGTGGTGGATACTTATTGCGGTACCAACGAAGATACACGCATGAAAGTCCGTTTCATCATGGAAGTAGCGTGGCAGGCGCATTTTGTGACCAACATGTTTATCCGTCCTTCCCATTACGAACTGGCAAACTACGGCGAGCCGGATTTTGTCGTATTCAACGGGTCGAAGACAACCGATCCGGACTGGCAGAAACACGGGTTGAATTCGGAAGTGTACGTATTGTTCAACTTGACTGAAAAAGAACAAATTATCGGCGGAACTTGGTACGGCGGCGAAATGAAAAAAGGAATGTTCTCCATGCAAAATTACTATTTACCCTTGCGAGGCATTGCTTCCATGCACTGTTCGGCCAATGTAGGCAAAGACGGCGACGTTGCTATATTTTTCGGTTTGTCTGGAACGGGCAAGACCACGCTTTCCGCCGACCCGAAACGTTATTTGATCGGCGACGACGAACACGGCTGGGACGACAACGGCGTTTTCAACTACGAAGGCGGTTGCTATGCGAAAGTCATCGACTTAAGTCGGGAAAACGAACCGGATATCTGGCGTGCCATCCGTCGCGACGCCTTGCTGGAAAATGTAACGGTAAAGGCAGACGGAACGCCCGATTATTCGAAAGCGGCTTCCAAAACGGAAAACACCCGCGTTTCTTATCCGATTTATCATATCAATAAAATTGTGCTTCCTTCCCGTGCCGGACATGCAAAGAAAATTATTTATCTGAGCGCCGACGCTTTCGGAGTGCTTCCTCCTGTTTCCATTTTGGACGAAAAATCGGCTCAATACCACTTCCTATGCGGCTATACATCCAAACTGGCCGGTACGGAACGCGGGATCACCGAACCGCTGCCTTCGTTCTCCCCTGCTTTTGGCGAGGCTTTCCTCACTTTGCATCCTACCCAATATGCAAGCGTGTTGGCGAAGAAAATGAAAGAACATAATGCAACCGCTTATCTGGTTAATACAGGTTGGAACGGTACAGGCAAACGGATTTCCATCAAGGATACGCGCGCCATCATCGACGCCATCATCGACGGTTCTATCGAAAAAGCGGAAAAAGTACATATTCCTATCCTGAACCTGTACGCTCCGAAAAAGCTGAATAACGTTTCCGAAGGCATTCTTGACCCGCGCGATACATACGCGAACGTGAGCGAATGGGAAGAAAAAGCCAAATCGCTGGCAACCAAGTATATCAAGAATTTTGAGCAATACTTGCCGGAAGGAAAGGATTTGATTCCCTCGGGACCGCAACTGTAATTCCATTTGTATGGTTTGAGGGCGTTTTTAGGAACGCCCTCAAATCTTATTTCAAAAATTACATCAATTCGTCCTGCGTACAATCCCACTCATATTCCCGTTTAGGAATAAATTCCAACGCATCGGATTTTTCAACGACAACTACATTGGACGGAATATCCTGCCGGATAACGCATCCGGCGCCTATGGTCACATTGTCGCCGATCGTTACTCCAGCCGTAATCACGCAATTGGCGCCGATCCAAACATTATTTCCTATTGTTACGCCTTTTTTGTATCCGGTCTTACGGTCGTCATATTTAGAATGATTTACAGTTGATATGACCAAATTAGGACCCATGTTCACGTTGTTGCCGAATTTAAGTCCCCCGTATGCATTGATATAAGTGCCCATATTGTCGCCCGGATCGCAACAAATCCCTTTTTCAATAAATTCCCATCCTCTGACGGTACTCGTAAAATGCACCGGCCAGGGAATGCGGCGATGAAATCCTATTATTTTTTGCAGCACAAAATAATGAAGAAATATGCTTCGGTAGGTTGTATATCCTTTTTGCCGTTTGAATTGCGGATACGCCCACCGGATAAGTGGCTTCAAAAGAATTTCAAGTATTTGCTTCATGAAATAATTTGCTAATTAAATGTGAACTTATGATGTCTTTAACCGTTTTTTTAATTTCATTAAATACCATTCGGAAATTATACCATTGTATGAAAGAATCTTTTTCTTGGGTTCTTTTTTATACACTTCCGCCAAAACGGGTTTTAGAAAACGTTTCATATCAAAATAATCGAGGCAGAATAGATCGTGTCTTAATCTTAAAAAAGGAAGGATTCGTTTGATATAAATTTTTATTCGCTGCAGGGTCACATTTTGATGCGGTACTTCCGGCGTGGAAAAATGAATGTCGAATTTTTCGAACAATTCAGATAAAACGGTTTTATACAATTTCTGATTCAAGCGGTATTCAAAAGGAAGCGCCTCGAAAAAATCCATTAATTCCGTATCGCACAAAGGCGTTTGGGTTTCTATTTCATGAAATTCCCACAATTTTCCACTATAGATATTAGGATATCTTCTTTTTACAATCCAATCTTCAACATTGGCGAATAGAGGAAAAACTTTAGCATCCAAACTGTTTTTTATGATTCTGCGGATGAGTCGACGTTCCCTTATATTTAGCTTTACCAAATCACAGTGCGCATACTGCAAATCTTTGGCTATGGCAGAAACCGACCGGTAATGCCGCATATAAGGTTTGAGATGTTTACCTGAAAAGTAGTCGCCTCCGTAGCCAAGAAGTAAAACCGTATCGGGGGAAATTTTCATTTCATTGATAAATTTGTCGGCAGCAAAATAAGGTGTTATGCCAAATTTGACTACATATTGGGCGGCGTAATGAGCGTAATCAAGAAACTGTTTCTTCTCGTAAAAATTGGGACTGTTGATTTTACTGTAATCGACGAAAACCCACTGAAAGCCTAATTTATCGGCTACCGCTTTCGAGCGTTGCCATTCCGGATTTCCTTCTTCTATTCCGTATGTAAAGCAAGTCACATTCTTTATCTTATTTATTTTCAAAAGATAAGCAATAAGACGGGAATCCAGACCGCCGCTCAACGACAATAATACGGGGCGATCGCCGATTAAACGGGACATTCGTTCGCCGATACGCTTCAATATCGTTTTTAACTGCTGTCCGGCTTCTTCAAAACCCATATCCCGGATGGGTGCAAAATAGCGGTAATAATATGAAGTGGTAACAGGATGTCCGTCGTAAATTAAATATTCTCCTGCCTGTACCTGAAATACGTTTTTTATCAATGTTTTATTTCCCAAAACATAACTCAATCCGGAAAAAACCGTGCAGGATTCGGCATCCAATTCTTTCGGCTCGTCATCATCAAATAAGTCATCAACAGCATCTGCTACAATCAATTTGTTCTCTTTTTGCCGATAGAAAAGAGGAAAATGCCGGAATCGATCTACTCCTATCCATGTCGAATTGTTTCGTTGAATCACAACTGAAAATAAGCCGTTGGCAGATAATAATTTCCGGCGAAAATCATCTACCGTTGCCGCATCGGTGAAATAGCTGCATAAATCGGCTCCACGATACAATTTGCCGTCGGGAGCAAAGCAGTAACCTTTGGCAGACACGCTGTCGGCCTGACACCATCCGAAAACTTTATTATCAGTCAGTTTTATTGTTATCATATTGTTTTACCAAATTAAAATACCAAACCAATTTTATCCCCGATATTATAACGGATACGGTACAATAGAGCGCTATCGCCAATTGGAAATTATTAAAATAAATGCCTGCCGATAATGATATTATACGAACCGTTATGTGAATAAGTTCTATTTTCATAGCCGCTTTTTGTTTGAAGAATACATCGGGAATACAACACAGCGACAGCGTTAGTATTACCATAAACTGCCACGGAAGCATGTATTTGAAGTAAAGCCCGGCCCGACACCATTCCGCACCGAAAAGCAATCCGAATACCCATTCGGAAATGAACATGAACAAAATGAAGAATGGTAAAATGGCGATGAAGCACACTTTGCAAAATCGAACTAATTCCCGCTTGATTTTTTCTCCTGTTCGAACTTTTCCCGAAAATCTTTCAAACAACACTTGATACATCGAATTGGCAAAAATATACACGGGATTACTTGCCACGGCGAGAGCCAATGCGTATAAGCCTATTTCTGCCATATCGAAATAAACCGAAAGCAGCAATACGGGCAAATTTCCGGCAATAGCAATGAGCGATTCATTGGGCAATTCGTATTTGGGAAAGTTGGAATAGGTCTTTGCAACCTCTTTGATTTCCGCTTTGTTTATCCGCAACACTTTGTGCAGCGGAAAGTCACTTTTGAAAAAGGCGATTACAAGCGCTGAAAACTGCCCGAAAAAGGTCCCCCATATCAATCCGAAATGTACGAAACCTTTCAATCCGAGAAGACATTTTGAAATAGCGTTGACTACACTTTGCGAAATGTTGTAAATGCTTATATTATAATATTTTTTCTGTCGCGTAAAATAATAATTCATCACATTCCAACTGCCGCTGATCAATACAAATAGAGGGAGTAAAGGCAACAGTGTGCTTAATTCTTTCCTGTTGAAAAGATCGGCAAATAAATTTTTTCCCCAAAAGGCAGGGATGCAAAGCAGCAATGAAAACCCCAAAGTCAGCAGCATACTGAGTTGAAAGAGTGCTAAAGCTTTCTTTTCGGATTCGGGAAGAATAATCGCCAAGTTGTACCTTCCTGTAGCAAAAAGTGTCAGGATGCCTGCGATACTGAAAAACAAATTAAATTCTCCAAAAGTTTCTTTGCTGTAAATTCGCGTAATGACCGGATAAATAATAAATCCAATTACTTGCGCTACCGCATTGGAGGATAATAATGCCGCAGAATATTTGAAAAATTCCGAAGACGCTATTTTTTTTATATGGTTTTCAATCTTCATTTATTTATTCCGGTAAACAGTAAGCCGGATTACTCGTATCTTTTAATTTACCTTGCACGACAATAATTCTCCTTGATAATTTTATTAAAATTATTGCTGCCCTGAAGTAAAAGTTTAATTGTATTCATAATAATCGCATAATATAATGCGAAGATAAGAAAATTTTATTTCTACCGGACACAGTTAAGCATAAAAATAACGTCTTGTTTAGATTTTTTCCAAACATATCCCAGAATAGGAAACAAAAAATTGAAATTTGCCCCTGTCGCTTTTTCTTAAAATCAACAGGATAAATATAAATTGATATTTGTTTTATAGGATACGGATAAATACGAAAAATTAATTTTCGATATATTTTCGGCTTTGATTACCCATTCGTAATAATATCACTTGGGAAGGAAATCCATAAACAGAAAATATGTTAAAAAACCGGTAGTGATTTAAAAAGTATGCTGTTGTAAATGACTGTCAATCAGTGGAAGAAAATGTATTTTTGTATATGAAAATAAAAATCACCCTTCACTGTCCCGATTGCCAAAGTCCAAAAATAAAGAAAAATGGCAGGAAATCATACGGAAAGCAAAATTATTAGAGTTTAAGTAAATTAGATTTTGTATATATCGTGCGCGAGAGTACTTTTGCAAGATGAAATATATTGAATATCAAAACAAGGCAAAGAGTTTCCGTTCCCTGACGAGTCTTAGCCCG
>JAISOJ010000003.1 GCA_031275735.1 Dysgonamonadaceae bacterium | reverse complement strand
GGGTGAAATCAATGGAGCAACGCCTGATAGACTTCCATGAATGGCACGAGCATACCTCCGGACAACAGATAATGTCGGTCTGCAATCTAATTGAAAATATTTATTAGACTTAATATAATCTGCTTCATCAGCCACTTCCGAAATAAATCCGCTTTCGGCGATTGAATACGAAATGCCAAAGCCGTAATCATTTCAAGATTGTACAAATCCACACAGTTACCATTTTCATAATGATGACAATAGAAAACGTCTTCGGCTCTCAAAACGCCGGATTTAAGGATTGACCGGATATTACTGTTAATCCTGGCTTGATAAACCTCAAACAGTTGGGCAATTTGCCAATCCGATAGCCAGACCGTCCGGATATTGATAAATTACATCCAAAAACTTTATCCAATTTTTGAGTGCAATTCATATCCGTCAAGTCCTCCGAAAGGGGGAATAAAAAAAGGGAATTCTCACGAATTCCCTAATCCAATCTTTGTTAACCTTAAATCTAATACTATTATGAAAAAACTACGTTACAAAGGTAAAACTTTTTTCGTAATATTCCAATTTTTTTAGACTAAAAAATGTTAATAGAAAGATATTTATTACAAAAAGATATTAAAATCGAATAATACCATCCATAATGTCAAATAATTTATCAATTGTATCCGCTTTTAACAAAGCGATTTTAACCGGTTTAAAATCCGGGATTCCCTTGAAAAGAGGGCTTGCGGCAATATGGCGTCGACCATGCAAAATACCCCGTCTTTCGTCCAAACGGACGACATTTTGTAAGATTTGCCTTTTTAAAATAGACAAATAATAAGTAAAAGATTCTTTGGTCGATTTTTCGCCATACTTTAAGTAATGTTTCATTTCTTTAAAAATCCAAGGAGCGCCTATACTGGCACGTCCAATCATAACGGCGTCTACTCCGTAGCAGTCAAAAGCTTGTTTACACAATTCAGGCGAGGTAATATCGCCGTTTCCAATAACCGGGATATGCATACAAGGGTTGTTTTTCACTTCACCGATTAAGGTCCAATCGGCTTCTCCTGTATACATTTGCGCCCGGGTACGTCCGTGAATAGTAATCGCCGCTATACCGCAGTCCTGCAATTTTTCAGCCAATTCGACAATAATTTTATTTTCGCTGTCCCATCCTAAGCGGGTTTTTACGGTAATCGGAATTTTAACTGCACGAACTACTTTCCGAGTAATTTCCAACATTAATTCGGGATTCCGCAACATACCGGAGCCTCCGCCTTTTCCTGCTACTTTTTTCACCGGACAGCCGAAATTCAAATCTATTATATCCGGTTGAATTTCTTCGCAGATACAGGCGGCTTCAACCATAGACTTTACTTCTTTCCCATAAATTTGTATGGCGACCGGACGTTCTTCATTCTTTATCTCCAACTTCGCTCTCGTCTTATTTACATGCCGAATCAAAGCATCGCTCGAAATAAATTCCGTATAAACCATATCGGCTCCAAATTCTTTACACAACAACCGAAAAGGAAGATCGGTAACGTCTTCCATCGGAGCTAAAAAGACAGGATAATTGTCAAATGCAATATTACCAATTTTCATAGATTATGCAAAAATACTGCTTATTTTTGTATTTTTGCACTCTAAAATTATATAATTCTGATGAGAAAAATTGGCATAAAAAGATCGTTGATTGTTTTGTTTCTTATTATAAGTTTTTACTTCTCCGGATGTTCAAGGAAAAAAGTATATGGAGAAGAAATCGCAGAATGGCAAATACAACGTTTTGATACGGATTTATATGCTTATCTCCTTTCGGAAGATTCTTCTGTTTTTAACGAAATCAACCGTCCTTTTTTAGACCAATTAGGTGTGAATGTGATTTATATCGGCGCATCCGATTCGGCAGGCTTTAAAGAACGACTGAAAAATTATTTTGCCGAACTTACTCTTCGAAACTTATATGAGGATGAACAAGAAAAAATGAAGGATATTACCAGTGTAAACAAAGAATTAGCTTATGGAATGGAAACGCTGTTGATGAATTTTCCTTCTTTGAAGCGGCCCCGTGTTTATATGCATGTTTCCGGATTGAATCAAAATATCGTAGTTTCCGAAAATATTTTATCTCTTTCCGCAGACAAGTATATGGGAGCGGATTATCCTTTGTACCAGGACTTTTTCTACGAATATCAAAGACAATTGATGACTCCTGATCGGATAGTTCCGGACTATTTACTAGGCTTCATGATGGCTAATTTTCCATTTAAAGGAAATGATGAAATTTTGTTGGATAAAATTTTATATGAAGGAAAATTAAGATATATCCTTTCTCTTCTACTCCCTGAAAGGAAAGTCTGGGAATATGTAGGTTACAGTGAAGAACAGTATCGATGGTGTATCAACCATGAAACTAAAATTTGGACTTCGATTCTGGAAAATAAACATTTGTTTACTCCCGATTATCGGATTGCCGAACGTTACATAAGACCGGCTCCTTATACTGCTTTTTTGCCCATAGAAGCGCCGGGACGTGTGGGTGTATGGCTAGGCTTCCGGATTGTTGGTTCTTATATGAAAAATCATCCCCATACCTCCTTGCTTGAATTGATGGAGGTTATTGATTATAATGAATTATTAAAAAAAGCAAAATATAGGCCTTGAGGTGAATTGATATGAAAATTGTTAAAGAATCACTTTTTCATCATAAATTGCATAAAATGTCTTACCTTTGCCCAAGTCTAAACAGGATATTTTCATACAAATTTGAATATTGATTAAGCACATAAAAAAGTTATTTTTATTCGTTTGTGTGTAATGTGAAAATTTAATGCTAACTTTGCACTCGCTTTAAGAAGATAACGGACAGGTCCCATAGCTCAGTTGGTCAGAGCACCTGACTCATAATCAGGGAGTCCTTGGTTCAAGCCCAAGTGGGACCACGAAAGTAAAAAGAAAAACAGCGCAAGTCCTTGAAATTAAACAGATTTCAAGGATTTTGTCTTTTTAAAGCGGCGCAAAAAACAGCGGTTTTGAGCAAGTTTTTAGTGGCAATTTAGTGGGTAATCGGATTCCACAAAAAAAGTCTCACTATTATGATTTTAATTCTATGATTTTCAATATTTTACGCAACAAGATTCTGAAAGGAAATGAGTAATTTGGTTCAATTAAAAATCTTTAAACAGTGTGTAAAATGAAACGAAAATTGTCTTTCCCGCATCGGTTTACCTTTCACTCGACGTCTTATCCGATTATATCGTCCGCCAGCGTTTTTAAAAAAGCCTTAAAAGTAGTATCACCTACTTTTTCCCCGCTTTCGGCCTCCCATTGCGCTTTGGCTGTGCGCATACGTTGCCGGTTGGCTTTGATGGCGGAAAGGATAGCTTCTTTGTCTTCAACTTGTGATAAGAGCGGCTTGCGGCCACGACCGGGCTTGGTTTGCAGACCTGCAATACCCTCACTCTTATATCGGTCAACCCAATGATTGACGCTGATGGCACACATACCGGTGATCAAGCCGACTTCTTCGGATTTACCTCCGGCTGCTTTCAGCAAGATGCTTTGGCAACGCATACGAAAACAGTGACGCTTGCCCTACCTGAAGCACGTTTCCAACTCTTTACGAGCCAATGCACTTAAAATTGGTCTATTTACTCGTCCCATGATAGGACAAAGATACAAAATATTTTAAACTAATTTACGATGAGTACTTACTTATATTTAATTAGCAATGCCTAAAAATTAAGGTAATAAGTCCCGTTTATGGGTTTTGCATGGATCAATTCTTTCATTTTCCAGATACACAGATAAACCGTATTGCGATGCCTGTCCGGACAGGATAAATGCTTCCATCCAAATTTATTTGATTATCAAAATATTATAATGCACATTGAAGCATAGAATTCACTTTTTTTGTAACACTTAAAAACTATTTTCGTTTTTGAGTGTTATTTATTATGTAATTATATAAACCAATGCCAAGAAGATTATTCATCAGTTTTTCAAATCAATGGGAGCAAACATCTTTTATCAACTATTCATGCTCCGGATGGACGGAAAATGATTGCATTTATTTTTTCACGCAAGCTCGCTCCCCGTTCGAACCACTCGCATGGAATTTGTCTGACTTTATAAGATTTATTTTATGAGTTACGAATTTCAAACATGTCAGAGGGTTTTTAAGTTACTTTTTTGTAAACAAAAAGTGTATTTTTTGACAAGTAAATTTGCTATTCTTAATTATTTGTACATATACACAATAGCCTCATGTGGAATTTAAAAAATTGTTTTTTATTTATGCAAATCTTTCCTGTTCAGGGATACAGCGGAGAAGGAATGTGATTTTTTATCTTTATTCATTAATTTCCGAATGAATAAAGTTTTCTATTGGATACAAACAAATTATATAAAAAATATTTTCTTATGAAACATTCATCTTCAATAAACAAACAAAAGATTGAAAATAAATGGATTAAACCAAGCCTATTGCTTTGCGATTGCAGTCAAGCCCGCAATTCGCGATTGCGAGAAAGCGTCAGCTTCGGCCTGCTCCAATCGACCCGGCTCAATCTCAATTCGTTTATTCGTTCACTCGTCACTCGTCACTTGTCACTTGTCACTCGTCACTTGTTTACCCCTCTACTGTTTCTGTTGCCTGCTTTAACAGTGGTCTATGATGCAAAAGCCGATACGGCTTATACCTTGGACGGCGGCAACGATAAAATGGTATTCCAGTTGAAATCCAACGGCGTTTACAACCTGTACAAAAAAAACGCATCGGGCGGTATCGTCAAGCAAATTTATTCTACAAATGCGGTGCTTTTTTCTTTAAAGATAGGAACTTCCATATATAAAAGCGGAGAATGTGGCGGCGCTTGTGGAGGCCAATCGATTTCCGGTATCGGAACTGTCTTGACGGCTTCCGACGTTTCGGCCGCTACCACCGGAACAGTCATGCATATAGAAAAAAAATACAGCGGGAAATATAATAACTACCCGTTTGAAGTACGCTGGAGAGTGGATTACAATAAGGCAGAAGACCGCCTGGCATTTACTGCAACCATCGACGTATCGAAGATACCGGCGGGAACAATGATTTCCTACTCTTATGCAGTTGACACTTACGTAAATGCAGACGACAATGCCAAAGCCATTACAATTCCCGATATTGTAAGGAACGGAATGTCCCTGAACAACAGCGGCGGTACTTATACATTGACGCAGGCCGAACTGGAAACCGTGAATTTTATCGGATGTATAAATACAACAGCAAACGGAAACGACATGTTCGGTTTTTATGCCGACGGCGGCAGGAAATTTGACCGGGCCTATTCGGCTTATTATGGTCCGGTAGCAAGTCCACAGAAATATTTGAAAGGAAACTATAATGGACAGGTTTTATTAAATACAAACAATGTGGCCAACACATTTAATTATAGTACCACTGATAATGGGATCGGCGTTGCCTACGACAGTATTCCCACCGGAGAGATTACGGTTATAAATACTTCCGCCTTTATTGCCTCGAATGTTACCAGCAATGCCAATCTGGACTGGACATGGAACGACCGCAAAATACTGAACGCTGCCGCCGGCACGGCGGTCAGTCTGAAAATAAACGCTTCCAATCTGGGAACGGCGCAAATTACCGGCATAGGCTATACCGTAGCCATGCCTTCGGGTCTGCCCGCAAGCGGGGCCGTTACCCACACCGGTTTCACCGGCGGGACCTATACCGGAAGCGCCGGCAGTACTTCCTGTTCGGTCAGCGGAGCGAACATACCCATAAATACGACGGGCCAGCTGGTAATACCGGTTTCGACCGCCAAGTACGGCAGCTGGACAATGGCGGCTTCGCAGTTTTCCGGATTAATTTATACCGTAAATCCGGCCGGCATAGCGCCTGCCGTTTTGAACCTAAGGTCGGTGGTAAACTATACTTCCGCCGATACGGTAAGCGTTGTCAGGGAACAGTCGACCGGCTATACGATAAAACTGCCGGCCGGTGTAAAGGCCAACGGCGCGTTAACAGTCAATCTCTCCAACACCAACACGACCGATTTCACGGCTCCGTCGAGCGTTGTTATTCCGGATGGCGGCGATAGCATCCGTTTCAACGTAACGGCAAAGGCGACGGCTGCACCCGGCGCCGCCAATACCACGACAATCGGCAGCTTGAGTGGAAGCAACAGCAGTTATGTAAGCGTTGGCGCGACCAAAACGGTAGTCACTTCCGCCAAAGTTCCCGTTCTGACGCAACCCTCCGTTTCTCCCGCCTGTCCGGGCGATACCGTTACCGTTAATTTTACAGGAAGCGACATTGTAGCGAGCCAGTGTACGTGGACCAACACGAATACCGCTATCGGACTGGGAGCTGGCGGAAGCGGAAACATTTCCTTTACGGCTGCCAATGCCACGAGTGGAGCAATTTCCGGAACAGTCACGGTAATTCCCCATGACAAGGGCGACAGTATACGGTTTACGATAACGGTCAATCCGAGGCTTGCGCCCGCCGTGGACATTACGGCGCAACCGAATTTTATAATCTGCGAAGGCGATACAACGGCTATTGTGTTTACTGCGCTTCCAACCAATGGCGGCGCCGCTCCGTCGTATGTCTGGAATTTAAACGGTTCTGCCGTAGGAGGAATCACAAATAGTTATAAGCTTACTAATCTGAACCAGCATCAAGGCAAGTCGAAAATTTCCTGCATGTTAACGTCAAGCATAGCATGCCCTTCAACGACGACAGTAAGTAGCGAGAAAGAGATATGGATCAGTTCCTGCGTAATACCTGTTAATCAGCATATTAGGGGAAGAATAAAGTAGCTTTGGTGCAAGTGACGTTGTACGGCTTGCGAGTGAAAACGTGATTTTTCCCTGTTGTTCATTGTTCTTCTATCAAGGGATGATTACGAGATCCTTTTTCGCAAGCCCGTTTTTCCATTTCCTTACTTTCGATGATCTTTTCCTGCCCTTTTATTTGCATAAAATGATAAAGTTGTATGATCCGTTCCCCATCGCGGTTTTTATTCATATATTCTTCCAAAAATCGGAACTGATAAGTTTTTCCATATTTTTTCAAAACCTTCTCAAAACTTTCTTTTCCTACAAAAAAATATCCTTCCGGAGATTGTTCTTTCTCAAAATTATGGAAGCGGTTTTTGAGATAAAAATTCAATCCATACATATTGCTGTATTCTAATAAATTATTCATAACGAACATATTATTTTCATCTAAAGGATATTTTTTTTGAATTTGTTTGGCAAAAGGCTTGATACTGACGCCATTTTTGAAAGCAGGTAAAAATGTGCCGTCTAAAGCAACAAAAAGAGTTATGTAAACCGCAATTGTCGCATACAAAACTTTGATATGATTTTTCTTCAAAAGATTTTTGAATAAAATAAATAGAGTACATATTAAGAATAAAAACAAAATAAAGAACAGAAAATTAAAATGTAAGTTTTGTACAGTTGCCGCAACGTCATTCAATGTTTTAGTATGTTGGGTGAATAAACCGGTTATTTCTACCGGATCTATCTTGTGAAATACCGTAGCTACGGCGATGAAAACGACAAGAAAAGCGATGAAACCAATAATAAATCCGAAAATCCGTCCCACTTTAGGATGATATTCTGTGACATAAAGGATATATCGAGCCATAAAAACAGCGATGAAAGGATAAGCCGGCATCAGGTAAACGCTTCTTTTGCTAACCGGTATACAATAAAATAAAATGATAATAAGGGCTGCAAGCAGAGCAAACAATTCGATTTTTGATAAGGTAGATAACTTTTGTTTAATCGTTTTGATATTAGGAATTTTTTTACAATAATTCAATCCGAATAAAGAAATAAACAGGAAAAGCGTCCAAGGGATAAAACCGCCTGCCAAAGTAATAAAATTATACCCAAAAGATTCCCTATGTCCCAAATCATATTGAATATTCAAATTTTCAGAACCAAAAAAGCGACCGAAATTTTCTGCGTAAACTAAATCCAAAAATTCTTTTCCACCTGTTAAGTAAGCAAATAGATACCATACGGCAGGAAGAATTAGGGCAGCTAAAACAATTAAAAGGAATTTAGACGTAATTTTCAAGAAGTTATATCGTAAAACAAGGAAATAGATGCCGGCAACCAACAATGGAAGCACAATTCCTACCGGACCCTTTACAAGAGTTGCCAATCCTAAGATAAAGGGAATAGCTAAAGGAAAACCTTTTAATTTTTTTCTCTCCTCCCAATTGAATAGTTGGATTAATCCATAGACAATCAACGATGTTAGCATCATATCTACGCGCGAAGTTATAGCGGCTCGATGTAATTCGAAAGACGTCAACAAGATTAAGCAAATTAAGAGAGCATTTTGGATTTTCAGATGTTTACCGAAAAAAATGAACGAAGAGCAAATTAACACGATAAAGGCAATTGCCGACGGAAGGCGGGATGTAAAAGGGGTTACTTTTCCTTGCGGCAAAGAAAAGACCGCCATCGCCCAATGAGTGAACGGCGGTTTATAAGCTATTTCGTCGGCATATATTTCAGGTAATATCCATTGATTATCATTAAGCATTGATTGGGCAGCAGAAGCTTCCCTTGGTTCGCCTTTGGTATAAAAATCGCTCATACCGATCCAACATACGGAACTGATAACGGAAATAATTATCAACGAAGTTAATGGCTTTTGAAGATAAAGATATTGCAACGTGGAAGGTCTCATATTTTATAATAATTTTGAGCGTAAATTTACAAGAAATAAATCATATTACCCATAAAGGGGTCTAAATTTTGTGCAATATCGCAAATTTACCTGCATATTTTCTTTATCTACGACGCACTAAATCTACTCAATCACTTAGTTTTAAGATAAATTATTGAAATATTTTGCAAAATGTAGTTATTTTTTATTACCTTTGAATGATTGATTTCAATGATTTATATGAAAATTAACTAAATAGTAACGCTTATGAATTGGTATGAAATTGTTTTGATCGTCTCGTCGGGATTGTTTTTGTTTTCTACGATAGCTTCCCTATTTTTTGGCGAAGTTGATGTAGATTTGGATGTGAACGCCGACTTTTTGCTAAGCGACGTTATATCTTTTAAAGGATTGCTTCATTTTGCTATCGGATTTTCATTGACATTGACCTTGATGCGAGGAGCAACATTCACCTCTGTCGGTATCGGAGTACTTACGGGCATCATTTTCGTTGCCGTATTGTATTATCTTTATAAAATGGTTTATAGAAAGTTGGAGCAAAATATAAAATATACTAACGAAATAAAGGAAATGGATGCAGAGGTCTATTTTTGGAACGAAAATCAAAAAATAGGCGAAGTATTTGTTACTTTGGAAGGACGACCGGTTACCATCACTTTACAAGGCGCTGAAGGTATCAATCTGGAAAAAGGACAAAAAATAAAAGTTTCCGGCACTCGCCAATTAGTTTATCCTGTGAATTTTATAATTTAAACAAGTAAATATTATGAATATGAATCTTTTTCTTCTTATTGGGGCTTTAATCTTTATTGTCATTTTAACCCTTATTGGTATCTTATCCCGTTTTAGGAAATGTAAATCGGATGAAATTTTAGTTATTTACGGAAAAACAGGCGGAAACAGATCATCTAAATGTATTCAAGGCGGCGCTGCTTTCGTCATCCCTATCGTACAAGGATATGCTTATATGTCCTTGAAGCCGCTTCAATTCGATTGTAATCTACAAAAGGCTTTGTCGTCCCAAAACATCCGGGTAGACGTCCCTACCACCGTAACTGTAGGTATTAGTACCGAACAAGATGTGATGCAGGCGGCTGCCGAGAGAATTTTGGGTTTAGGACGTCCGGAAATCGAAGATTTGGTAAAAGACATTGTTTATGGTCAGATGCGTACAATCATTGCCGATATGACCATAGAAAAATTAAACGCCGACCGTGATGAATTTTTGGTGAAAGCCAAAGGTCTCATCGACACTGAATTACGTAAAATCGGTTTATTTTTGATTAATATTAATATAACCGATATCCGCGATGAAGCAGGTTACATTGTAGCTCTCGGTAAAAAGGACCAAGCAAAGGCTATTAATCAAGCAAATGTAGAAATATCGACAGCGGAACGCGAAGGAGAAACCAAAGTAGCCGAGCAGTTGAAAATCAAAAACGCCACGGTAGCCGAAACAAAGAAAGAAGAACAGATTGCTATTGCCAATGCCGAAAGAGATAAGAGCATCTCAGTGGCGCAAGCAGAATCCGAAAGAGACTCCAAAGTGGCCGAAGCCCAAAAGAACAGGGATATCAGCGTGGCTCAATATAATTCCCAAGCTCGTATTGGGGAAATCGAAGCATCCAAAAAAGTGACCGTATCCAATGCCGAGTTGGAAGTGATTAAAGCCGAATCGCAAGGCTTATCACAATCGGCATCGGAAAGAGCTTTAGCAGAAATTGAAAAAAACAAAGAACTGGCTCGCAAAGAAGCGGAAGAAGCTCGAGCAAAACGAACGGAAGCTGCTTTGAAAGCCGAACAAATCGTTCCGGCTGAAATCGCCAAGCAACAAAAACTGATTGATGCACAAGCTTATCAATTAAAATTGGAAAAAGAAGCGGAAGCCAATGCCAATCAGCAACGCATCGAAGCCCAAGGGCGTGCCGACGCTATCGCCTCCGAAGGAAAAGGAAAAGGAGAAGCAATCGCTGCCGAAGGTTTAGCCCATGCGAAAGTCATTGAACAGCAAGGTTTAGCTAAAGCGGCTGCCGAAAAGGCGTCATTAATGGCGCAAGCCGAAGGATTTGAAGCGATGGTGAAAGTCGCCGAAAATAATCCGCAAGTGGCTATCCAATGGAAAATGGTCGAACAATGGAAAGAAATTGCTGCCGAACAGGTGAAAGCGTTCGAACACATCAACTTGGGTAATGTGAACGTAATGGATACCACTCAAGGAGGCACATTAACCAATTTGCTCACAGGATTGATTTCTTCTATTGCTCCGGTAACAGATATCATGAAAACGATACCCGGCATACCCGGCATATTGAAAGGGAAAAATTCGGAAACAACTGAAACAAACAACGTGTAACGTATCAAGAGAAATGCTACAAGTTAAATTAAGGTAGGGTAGTATACGCATTGGCAAAATCGAGAGAATCGTATTTTTTCTTATAATTTAGGTGTCATATTTACATTTTTTAGCAATATGATTGAGCGACTTATTCATTTTTTGAATTAAAAATATTAATTTTGTCAATTATCTAAATTAATATACATAATTATTCTAATGAAACGTCGAGATTTTTTAAGAACAACCGCTGCTGTGGGTGTTGCTGCACTGACTTTTGATAATTTGCAAGCTGCTATGTCTACGAACAGTTTAATGGTAGAAGCAGTTCCTGATATGGTGGCTGTCATGGGCGGAGAACCAACTCAATTGTTGGAAAGAGCGTTGAAAGAAATGGGAGGTATTGGGAAATACGTTAAAAAAGGTCAAAGTGTCGTAATTAAGCCCAACATAGGTTGGGATAAAAAGCCGGATTTTGCGGCAAATACGAACCCCGAATTAGTGGCGGCATTAATAAAACAATGTCTTAATGCCGGCGCTAAAAAGGTGACGGTCTTTGATCATACCTGCGATAATTGGCAAAAATGCTATGAAAATTCCGGTATTAAAAAAGCTGCAGAAGCAGCTGGGGCAACGGTTCTTCCGGGTAATGATGAAATTTATTATAAAGAAGTAAAACTTCCGCAAGGAGTAAAACTAAAATCAACCCAAATCCATCAAGCTTTGTTGGAGGCCGATGTTTGGTTTAATGTGCCGGTATTGAAAAATCATGGTGGCGCTAAAATGTCGATCGCTATGAAAAATTATATGGGAATCGTTTGGGACAGAGGTTATTTCCATTCCAATGATTTACAGCAATGTATTGCCGATTCCTGTACTTGGACAAAAAAACCGGCTTTGAATATCATCGACGCTTACCGTTGTATGCGTAAAAATGGACCGCAAGGCCGCTCGGTTTCCGATACTAGTGTTTTAAAAACGCTGATTGTTTCGACCGATATTGTTGCTGCCGATACGGCCGCCATTGGTTTATTTAATCAGGTGGAAAAAATGGATATTAAACAGGTAGGTCATATTGCCAATGGCGAAAAATTGAAATTAGGCACTCAAAATATTAATAAATTGAATGTTAAACGGATAAAGCTATAAAAAGCGCTTAATCCTTGGCATTCGTCACTTTAATCCACAATGAAATTTAATATTCTGAAGGTAATCCGTATTATTTTAGCAGGATTAGTTTTCCTTCTGGTTCTCTTATTTTTTTGCGACTTTGCAGATATTTTTCCCGATTTCTTCTCAAACTTGCTGCGGATACAATTAGTTCCGTCTATTCTTGCCGGAAGTATCTGGATTTTAGTAGGCTTGGCGATACTGGCTTTTTTGTTCGGGCGGATTTATTGCTCGGTCATTTGTCCTTTGGGAATTTTTCAGGATATAATTGCGCGTTTAACCCAAAGAGGGAAGAAGAAAAATAAGAAAAAACGTTGGTATAATTATGCTAAACCTTACACTATTTTACGATATTCTTTACTGGCAATCTGTGCCGTATTTTTGATTTTTGGGATTACGACGCCTCTTCTTTTATTAGACCCATACAGCAATTTCGGTCGTATTGCTGTGAATATTTTCCGTCCGGTAGTTATGGAGGGAAATAATTTAATTAACTGGATTGCTTTGAAATTCAACAATTATGATTTTTATCATGTAACTATTTATACCGTTACGACTTATTCTTTTTCCATTGCGGCGATAGCTTTGTTGTTGGTGGGAATTATGTCGTTTTTGCGCGGTCGTTTATTTTGCAACACGATATGTCCGGTTGGTTCGCTATTGGGATTGTTTTCCCGATGGGCTATTTTCCGAATAGTTTTGGACGAAAAGCGGTGTACAGGTTGCCGGTTGTGCGAAAAGGCATGTAAGTCGCAATGCATCAACAGTAAAGAAAAAACGGTCGATTATTCTCGTTGCGTAACTTGTTTCAATTGTTTAGATCGATGTAATAAAAAAGGTATCGGATATCGTTTTGCTTATTCTTTGAGGAAGAATTATCATTCTGTAAGCGAAAAAAATATACCGGCAAAGCAAAATAAAATGACAGGCGAATATGGAATAAATCGTCGTTCGTTTATTTTAGCGTCTACCGCTATGGCAACAACTATCCCTTTTATTCCGGCTTGGGCAAAAAAGAATGAAGAGATTGATATTACTAAATTGACGCCTATTACGCCTCCGGGTTCCCGCAGTTTGAAACATTTCAAGGAACGTTGCACAGCCTGTCATTTGTGCGTGACGCATTGCCCCCAGCAAATTTTAAAGCCGGCAGGATTTGATTTTGGTATTAATTATGCATTCAAGCCGCGCATGGTGTTTTACGAAATGGCTTTTTGCAATTACGAATGTACCGTTTGTTCGGAGATCTGTCCGAACGGGGCGATAGAGCGGTTGACTACGGAGGAAAAGAAAGTGACTCAAGTAGGTATTGCTCGATTTGTGAAAGACCGTTGTGTGGTTTTTACCGATAATACTTCTTGTGGCGCTTGTTCGGAACACTGTCCTGTCCAAGCCGTTAGAATGGAACCCTATATCGACGGCTTAACAATTCCTCATGTGTATGAAGAAATGTGTATCGGTTGCGGTGGATGTGAATCTATTTGTCCTGTTCGACCGATAAAAGCCATTAATGTGTTGGCGAATGCAGTTCATCAGGTAGCTGTCAAACCGAAAGAGGAAGAAATAGAGAAAATCAATAGCGAAGACTTGGATTTTGGATTTTAATAAAAAGCAGATGGCACGCATTGTTTATTTTTTTTTATTATTGGTAATGAGCTGTTCAAATTTATATGCCTTGGTACAAGCAAAATTCTCCGTCGATAATTTGCCTGAACATTTTATGTCGTATCATGCTACTGATAAAATGAATTATATAGGAAAAGAATTGTACGATTATATCAATGGAGGAGCAGAGTTGTACCTGTCGTACGGATTGGCGAGTATGACAGGATGTAAATACATAGGTGATAATGATTTACCTCAGGTTACGGTTGAAATTTACGAAATGACAAGTTCTTTCAATGCTTTCGGCGTTTATACGCAAAGCCGCGATAAAGAAGAACAGGATTACGGACAGGGTTCGCAAAGTTTTCCCGATTTTATCTTGTTTTGGAAAGATCGGTATTTTGTCATTGTCAACACGATGGAAGTTACTTCGGAAAGTGAAAAAGCCATCAAGTACCTGGCTGGTTTGATAGATAAATCCATTCCCGAAACGGGCAAAATACCACCTATTACTCGTTGTTTACCGGAAGAAGGTTTGGTTTCGGCGGGTTTTCTGTATTTTCATCACTATATTTGGTTGAATGCTTATTTTTTTATTGCCGATTATGATATTATTAATATCAATGAGAAAACCGACGCTATTCTGGCTAAATACGGCGACGCCAATGCCCGTAGCTATCTTTTGATAGTGGAGTATCCCGACGAAAAAGAGGCGATGGAAGCTTGTGAACATTTGCGAAAGAAATACGCTCCGGAATTAAGCGCTACTAATTTTATCGTCGAATTGGAAGATGAGACCTGGTTTACGGTTTGGATACAAGGAAATAAATTGGGAGCTATTTTTAACGGAAGTTCCCGCAAACAAACGGAAAAATTATTTAAAGATACTATTAATAATATGTAAACTAATGAGTTATGAAAAAATTAATTACCCGTCGCGACTTATTGAAAAAGGCGGCTTTTATGGCTGTAGGAGGAACTGTGCTTCTCAATCGTCCGGTTTCGGCTTGGGCATGGGCAAAAGGAAAAGATGCTAAAAGTAAAGTGATATTGATTCGCAACCGGCAATTGTTTGCCGGTGAAGAACAGCCGGATGCTACGATTGCCGCTCAAATGCTGGATGAGGCCGTTTGTGCGCTTACAGGAAAAAACACGGTGAAAGAAGCTTGGGCGTCTATCATCAAACCTGCTGATATTGTTGGTATTAAGACTAATGTTTGGAATAAGTTTCCTACGCCGGAAATTATGAACGACATATTGAAAGAGCGAGTTCTTCAAACAGGTGTAAGTGAAGATAATGTGAACGTTAATGATAGGGGAGTGCTTAAAGACCCTGTATTCCAGAAGGCTACGGCTTTAATTAATGTACGTCCCATGCGTACGCACGCTTGGTCGGGAGTCGGCTCATGCATCAAAAATTATATCATGTTTTCGCCTCAACCTTCTTCTTATCACGACGATTCCTGCGCCAGCCTGGCAACTTTGTACGAACTTCCGATAGTAAAAAATAAAACGCGCCTGCATGTGCTGGTGATGTTCAAGCCCTTGTTTCATCACCGGACAGCTCAAGACGCTTCGGAAGAATACATGTGGAAATACAGCGGTTTGATTGTTGGATTTGATCCGGTTGCTGTCGACTCGGTGGGACTTCGCATCATACAAGGCAAACGTAACGCTTTTTTTCAGGAAGACAGGCCATTAAATCCTCCGGCAAAGCATATCGAATTAGCAGATACTCGTTATCATCTGGGAACAGCCGACCCTGCTAAAATCGAATTAGTGAAATTGGGTTGGGAGGAAGAATCTTTCGTATAGTAACAGAAAAAAGAGAGTGCATCTCAAATTGTCGCATTGTATATGGTACGACAATCTGAAATGCACTCCCTGTTGATTGTTATTACTTCCTGTTCTTAATATTTAGAAAAAAGGAAAACTGTCTATTTACTTATATAACAATCTATTGAAGCAGTATTGCTGAGCAAGCAATATTGCTATGCAAAGCACTTGACCGAAACGGATAAGCAGTTATTTCAATAGGTAATGTCAATACTGCCGTAACTATTTTCAAACTCCTTTCCGGAAGAGATTGATAATTTTCCATTATTTAATCTTCTATCCCATATAC
The DNA here is from genome assembly GCA_031275735.1 of Dysgonamonadaceae bacterium. Taxonomy (GTDB): domain Bacteria; phylum Bacteroidota; class Bacteroidia; order Bacteroidales; family Azobacteroidaceae; genus Azobacteroides. The sequence continues at coordinate 34,448 of JAISOJ010000003.1, read as the reverse complement.
GTTTTTAATTTCCCGTAAGGCTTTTTTCTTTTTGCTTTCCTTAGAAACAAAAGGTTCGTCGGACAACACGCCTATTCGCATCAGATAATAAACAAGAACTTCCGGTTTTAAAATACCCAAAAGAGGAGTAAGAAAGCCATTTGCAATTATGTCGCCCGTCGTTTCGGTAGAAGAAGGGCTAAATCGTTCCTGATTGGTGTAATTCGCCGTTGCATAGGGTGAAATAGTCTCTTGTTTTTTCAAAGGCAAGCTATCTTTATAATGAAGATACAAAGAGTTTTGTTTATAATTAAATCCTAATAGCGGTATAGGTTTTTTGTTGACGTTCAACTCAATATAACCGGAAATAGAATCATTAATAAACAAATCCCTATGTATCGGGTCTAAGAGAAAGTCCTTGTTAATGGTAACAGATTCTTTAATTAATCGTTTATATAAATCGTTTTCCTGCGCAAAAATAAAACAAACCGAAAGTAAAAATCCTCCGATCCAAAACCCTTTTTTATTAAATACAGAACTATTCATGATTAATCAAAATTAATTTAATCGAAATATTTTAATCTATGATCACCGATTGATTTTTCATTTTGACTGAACAAAAATAAACGAAAATATTAATATATTTGTATCTTTACAAATTATTTTTAAGTTAATTATTAATGGGAAAAAATAAATTACAAAAATTTAACGAAATGAACGATTTTCCGAACGTTTTTCAGTATCCATTCTCGGTATTGCAAGAAAAAGGATTTGAAATGAAAGGAAAATGGAACGAACATTTTTTTCAAAACAAACATCCGCTCGTTTTGGAGTTAGGATGCGGAAAAGGAGAATACACCGTAGGATTGGGCCGGCTTTTTCCCGAAAAGAATTTCATCGGTATCGATATCAAAGGCGCGAGAATGTGGACAGGAGCTAAACATGCGTGGAAAAATCGTATGAGCAACGTTGCTTTTTTACGCACGCATATTGAATTGATTAATCATTTTTTTGCACCCAACGAAGTTTCCGAAATATGGATTACTTTCCCTGATCCACAAATGAGTAAAGTAAATAAACGGATGACTTCTACCCGTTTTATGAAACTTTATAGTGAAATATTGACAACCAATGGCTTAATTCATCTGAAGACAGATAGTCTTTTCATGTTTACTTATACTTGCAAGATGGCGCAAACCAATCAATTTCCCATATTGATAAAAACGAATAATCTATACAACAGCTGTTTAGCTAATGAAATTCTCTCTATTCAAACTTTTTATGAACAACAATGGTTAGCCAGGGGCTTGAATATTAAATACCTCCGGTTTATCTGCGAACCGCGGGATACATATATCGAGCCCGGCGAGGAAATTGAACCGGACGATTACAGGAGCTATAATCGGAGTAAACGGTCGGAAAAACAGCAAAATATAAATAATTATTAAAAAATTCATATACGAAACATTCATGCATTTTACATACACAAGATTTTGATAATAAGAAAATTATAGTACAATCCCACAATGATAAAAGACTCATAATTCATAACTCATAACTTATAACTCATTTACATATGAAAAGACTATTTGTTTTATTATTTTTATGTTCGGTAAATACGCTCGCTCAGGAGAGCGGATGCATTTATAAAAACCCGGTTATTCCCGGCGATTATCCCGATCCTTCCATAATTAGAGTAGGAGAAGATTATTATGCGGCAGCAACATCTTCGGATTTTGCGCCGAACTACCCGTTGTTTCATTCATGCGATTTAGTAAATTGGGAAAGAATAGGCTCTATTTTCGATAATCCGCCCGCTTGGATTAAAGGCAGTTGTTGGGCTCCCGAACTTTTTTTCAATAAAGGGGTCTATTATGTTTATTATACGGCGCGTAAGAAAAGCGATAATGTTTCTTGCATAGGCGTAGCAACCACCAACGATCCGAAAAAAGGGTTTGTTGACCAAGGAATCATTATCGAATGGGGAAATGAAGCAATTGATGCATTTGTTTTCAAGGATAGCGATGATAAACTTTATATTACATGGAAAGCATACGGTTTGGATGAATCACGTCCAATTGAATTATTGGCTTCCGAATTAACTGATGACGGTTTATCATTGAAAGGAGAATATTTCAGTTTGACCCGGCACGATCAAGGTTGGCTGGGGAAAGGCGACGAAGGACATTGCATACTGAAACGCGACGGTTATTACTATTTATTTTATTCCGTAGGCGGGTGTTGCGACAATAAATGCGATTACCGGGTAGAAGTAGCTCGATCAAAAAAATTAAAGGAAGGCTGGATACAATACGACCAAAATCCGGTGTTGCAAGGAGGGGAATTGTGGAAATGCACCGGACATGGAACAATAGTCCAGACGCCCGACGGCCGGTATTTCTATCTGTACCATGCTTACCATCAATTTGATTTTGAATTTGTAGGACGTCAATGCTTATTGGATGAAATATTGTGGGACGAAAAAACTTACTGGCCTCGTTTCGAGAATGGCGGAATCCCGTCTTTGCAAGCAGAAACGCCATTCAAAAATACGATTCAACAAAGGGAATCTGTGTTTTTTGATGATTTTACCTCCCAAGACAAGGAGAAATGTTGGTTGTGGGATTTAAACCTATCTAAGCCGGTAATTGAAAAATACGGCCAATACTTGAAATTGACCCTTGCTCAAATGGGGATATGCTTTTGGGGGATAAATCCTCAAACAGGAAATTACACCATAGAAACATTAGCAATGAATAACAATGAAAATTTCAAGGGTTTATGTATTTATGGAGATCAATCGAATCTGTTTGCGTGGGGAATAAAAAAAAATCGAATAGAATTATATAAGCTGTCTAAAGGAAATAAAACTGAAATATTTTCGCAAGAAACAAACGATTCCCAAATTTATCTAAGAATAGAATCGATTGCTGGAAGATATTTCCGCTTCTATTGGTCTTCCGACAAGGAAAGATGGCTCGCGTATCCGGAATACGGGGAAAACATAAATGGATATGACCTGCCGCAGTGGGGAAAAGGACTTCGTTGCGGTTTATTGGTAGGAGATAAAACCAATGATTCGGGAGTATTTTCTTATTTCCGGATAGAAAATAATTTCAGCTCGCCTTCCGAACATTCTACCGCCCTTCCACAATAAAATGTGAAAGAGCGGAGAATGATCAAAATAAAATTCAATTAAGAAGGTTACTTTATTACTTGAAGCTTTTCATTTACCTTTAACTTTTGACCCTTTTGGGTGGAATACGTTTTGTAATTTTCTCCGGTGCGAAGATGTAATTTTCCACCCAAGGTAGATTCAATTGTCGCTTCCTTCAGTTTCCCGTCTTCCCAAGAAAGATCAATTAGGAAGCCGCCGCGGGCGCGTAGTCCTTCGATCGAACCTTTTGCGGCCAATGCCGTTGGGAGCGAAGGCAAGAGGTGAATGTCGAACGAACCGTCGGAAGTTGTTAAATGACTTTGGAGTAACATTTCGGCAATAGCGGCAGTCGCCCCGAAATTTCCGTCGATTTGAAACGGAGGATGGTCGTCGAATAAATTGGGTAATGTTTTTGTACTCAATAATACCGATAATAATTTATAGGCATGGTCGCCATCATGTAAGCGATTCCACATATTGATTTTCCAAGCCAATCCCCAACCGGTTCCGTCGTCTCCACGGGCAATTAAAGTTTTACGTGCCGCTTCGGCTAATTGAGGCGTTCCTACTACCGTAATTTGGTTGCCCGGATACAGACCGAACAAATGTGAAGTATGGCGGTGATGAGGTTCTACTTCTTTGTAGTCTTCCGCCCATTCCAAAATACGTCCTGTTTCCTTACTGATTTGGATAGGCGGTAATCGTTTCAGCGTTTTTTCACATTCGGAACGAAAATCTTTATCCATTTTTAAAACTTTTGAAGCTTCTATGCAATTAGTCAATAGATTGTGGATAATTTCCAAATCCATAGTTGCCCCATAAGTGAATACCGATTGTTCTCCGTCAGGGAGAAAAAATGCATTTTCCGGGGAATACGAAGGGTTAGTCACCAATTTACCGGCATAAGCTGTTCCTGCGGGCGCTTCTATCAGGAAGTCCATAATAAAACGAGCAGCTCCTTTCATAAGCGGATATGCCCGGTTAGACAAAAATGCTTTGTCGCCGGTGAAGCAATAATGCTCCCAAGTATGTTGAGCCAACCAAGCCGACCCCATAGGCCAAATTCCTTGCGGACCATCTGCAGGGGCGGTAAATCCCCAGGCATCGGTCAAATGGTGCACTACCCACCCGCGAGCGCCGTAAGTGGCGCTCGCGCTTCGTTCTCCGGGTTTTACCAATACATCCATTAAGTCGAAAAACGGAGTATGTAATTCGGAAAGGTTAGTAATTTCTACCGGCCAATAATTCATTTGGAAGTTGATGTTCGTGTGAAAATCGGCGTTCCACGGCGCATTCATTTGCCATACCCAAAGCCCTTGTAAATTGGCGGGCATGCCTCCCGGACGCGACGAGCCGATCAGCAGGTAACGACCAAACTGGAAATAGGTTTCAAGCAAACCTAAATCAGGTTTACCGGTTTTATGCGCCAAATCCAATCGTTCGTTAGTAGGCAAAGCTTCTACCTCTGCAGGAATTTCCTCCAAATCCAAATTTACTCGGTTAAAATAATTCTGATGATCGGCAATATGATCCGCTTTTAATTGTTCATAAGGTTTATTCATTACTTTTGCCAGCGTAGTTGCACATTTCTGTCTGGGATCGTCAGAAAAAACGGCTTTCCCTTTAGCCAGATTTTTCATTCCCGGGTAATTGGTTGCTCCCGTGATGTATAAAGTGAGAACGTTGGCGTCTCGAACTGTCAGCAAGCGCGTATGAGTAAAAATATCATTAATAAAATTCACGCTTCCTCCATCTGCTACGGCTTTTACTTGAGCTGCAAAACGTATGCCGCGCGGGCTGCCTCCCTGATCTTTTGCCGGAGTCTGCCCGCTAAGTATTAAGGAAGAATTATCGACTCCCTCACAGATTGCGTTTTGCGCTCTTCTCAAAGTTAACGAGAGATTGATTTTATTTTTTTTATCGGCTATGATGCGGACAACAATTACATTATCGACCGCCGAAGCAAAATATTCGCGAGTATAAGTCACCCCCTCGGCAATATATTTTGTAGTTGCTATTGCCGTAGATAAATCTAAGCTTCTGACGTAGTTTTCCGCTTTTTTATCAGGCGTATCAAACCATAATTCGCCTAAAGATTGGTACGAATTAATTCCTTTAGGAATACCCATCATGGTCTGTTCGGCCAATTTTACCGCTTCGTTATTTTTGTTTTCAAACAATAAACGCCGAACTTCCGGCAATGCTTTTAAAGCCTCAGGATTGTCCGGATTCAATGGATAACCATCCCACAAAGTGTTTTCATTCAACTGAATACGTTCGTCTGCCACGCCTCCAAATACCATAGCGCCTAATCTTCCGTTCCCGATAGGTAACGCTTCTTCCCAAACTTTAGCCGATCGGCGATACCACAATACGTTTTTTCCTTCGGGTTTAGCGCCTTTTCCCGAAAATTCCGCCCGATCGATCCAATTAGCGTCAATGCGTATTTTTCGTTTACTAGCTTCCAAATCCGTCGTTTGAATTACCTTTTGAATAGTTCCGTCCGGATTATAATACAATTTGTCAAAACAAATTGAGCGCAAGTTTCCTTGTCCGGAAAGATCGCAATTGTGATAAAAAAGGTACCATTGTCCTTTATACTCGACCACGGAGCCATGGTTTGTACCCGAACCTGTTGTTTCCAGGAGGATTCCTCTGTAAGTCCAGGGGCCTAAAGGATGAACGCTGGTAGCGTATTTCAACCGATTTCCCCGTCGCTCGTTGTCGGCATACGAAAGATAATAAATACCATTCCGTTTATGTACCCAGGTAGCTTCATGGAAATCATCCAAACCAACCATATCCTGCAAAGAACCGTCTATTTCCATCATATTTTCTTTTAATTTGCCACCCATGCATCGGCTTCCGCCTCCATAGTAAAAATAAGCTTGTCCGTCGTCGTCTACAAATACGCAGGGATCGATCATGGCAAATTCAGGCAGACCTTCTATATAGCCTTGTACCTGAAAATCGCTTGCGGGGTTTTTACTGGTAGCAATCCCGATTTTCCAAGTATTGTTCCAATCGGTCCCACTGGGATGAGGGAAATAATAATAGTAAGTACCGTTTTGGTAGGCGCAGTCCGGCGCCCACATGAATCCGCCTTCCGGACGCCCCCAAGATACTTGAGCTGAATGGAGAATTTCCCCGTGATCCGTCCAATGAATCATATCGTCGGTAGAATATACATGGTATTTGTCCATTAAATCGCACCCGCGCGGAGGATCTACATCGTGCGACGGATACACATAAAGTCTCCCATCTTTCCATACATGCGCCGACGGATCGGCGGTATAAAGATCTCGTATAAATGGATTGCTCTGTGCAATAACTAATTGAGAAAACAATATTAATATTGCTAAAATTTGATTTTTTTTCATTCTGCTATATTTTTAATTTATGCGATTTCTTTATTCTGTGCCTAAATTACCTTGTATATAGGTATTTTCAGCATGATTAATCACGTTTACTTTCCCTTTTACTGTATTTTCACTGACAATAGCGCGGGAAACCTTTTCTCCGATAAAGACTTGGGGCGCTTCGCTTCCGAAATCGCATCCGCGCACTACTACAGAGCCTCCGTTTGCTTGGATAGAAGCTCTTCCTTCTTTATTTTTGTCCCATTGGACAAATATACAATCGGAAAAGCCGACAGTTCCTGTTCCGTCTATTTTTGCGTTTTGACGACAAGGTCCCCAGAAAGCGCAATTAACAAAACGTACGTTACCCCGATTGGCAGCTGTCACAACAACCATTGTAGGGTCAGCGCCTTCCATGGCTACAAATTCGCCGTTGGTAATTAAAAGACCGTAAGGAGCGCTTTGTTCGACCAGAACAGAATTTTGACAATCGTCAGCGCCGATTCCTAAAAAGTTTCCATTACAAGCACCCGTACTTCCCGAACTTGCCCCGAATTTATAACCCACTTTGTAAGCATAGCAAAATGTGTTAATTACATAATGCCAATCGGTGCGTTCGAAGATAAACGCTTCACCGTTTTCTTTCTGCCATTTGATAAGAGCCGGTTTCATACTCCACCAAGGGTTCCAATGTACATTTTCAATCCGCCCGATATCGTATATGCCGTCTACATAGATACCCCTCCGCAAAGGTTGCCCACTGATGTTACGGATGAGCGCCCGTTCGTTTTTTGAAGCATCGATGGCGTTGTACGGATTAAGCATCTCCACATCCAGGACAGCCGGATTTTTTCCTCTCATGGCAATTCCCCACGGATAGGCGTCGGGTATCTTTTCGGGGTCTTGCAAAGGCCAATACATGACTATTCCTCGTAGCGTGCTGTTGGTATTTAAAGTAATAAATGCCTCAGCGTTTTCATTGCCTTTGTTCCCTGTAATTAAAAAAGTAGTTCCGTCGTCGCCCGGCTTGGGAAGTCCCGCGTTTCGTATTCCATTGTGAGACGGCACAGATTCAAAGGCACCTTTTAATGTAACTGCTTGCGGAATATTCAAATTTCCGGCAAACAAATAAATGCCTCTTGGAACATAAACCGTGCCTCCTTTTGTGCCGAAAGAATTAAGCGCTTTTTGAAATGCTTGGGTATCGTCGGTTTTCCCATCGCCTTGCGCTCCAAAGTCCGTTACCGAAACGACGTCTACCGATTCGGGGTAAGGCTGAATATCTACGCTCTTACTTTGGGCAGAACAAAAACTAAAATTAAAAAGTAAAAAACAAATTACTGACAAAAACTTAATCGCATGTTTCATGATAATATTTATTAATTAATAATACAAAAATACTTCCGGATGATTTTCCATTGTTTTTTTGTACAAAGAAAAGAGTAGAGCATTAATAAAACCTTAATTTTTTATTAATACGCCAATTTTATAAGTGAAAAAACATTAAAATATAGATTTTTTAACTTTTAAGGTCTTAATTCAACCATTTTTTAGATAAGTACCGTACCGGATACAAAACGCTCAGGAATCCGATAGTCAATACGGAAAACATAATCAAGGCTAAGTCGCTAAACGCTACCACAACCGGATAAGCATTAACGGCAAAAGTTCCTTGCTCTCCTAATTGCAACCATCCGAAATGTTGTTGTCCTAAACAAACCAAGACTCCCAAAATGATTCCGGCAACGGCTCCAACGACTGATATCAGCCATCCTTCGAAAAGAAAAATTCTTGAAATCAATCGATTATCGGCGCCTAAATTGCGGAGCGTAATTATATCGGATTGTTTGTCGACCATCAGTATAGAAAGGGAGCCGATAATATTGAAAGCAACTATCAGCAAAATAAAGCACAATATCAGGAAAGTCATCCATTTCTCGACATTAATCATTTTGAAAGCGGCTTCTTGTTGTTCATAGCGGTTTTTAACATAATAATCGTTGCCGACAATTTCCCTGATGTTTTTTTGCACCCTGTCGATAGTTGTTTTTGTTTTTAACTTGATTTCTAATGCGCTCACTTCCTTTTCGTAATTAAACAATTGCCTCGCTAAATCAATAGGTACGATCAGGTAATTTTCGTCGTACACCGCTTGATTAACTCTAAAAACGCCTCCGATATAGGCATATTCCCTGTTGAGCGACGAAGCCGGATTAGCTAAATTTACCTGCGATTTTCTTTTAATAGCATAAATATCCATAGGATAAATAAAACCGGCATTCACATTCAAGTTGTTTGCCAACCCTATACCCAAAAAAGCATACTTATTGATTTCGTCCTGAAGTTTGAATTCTCCGTCGAGCAAAATATCTTGCATATGCGTCGATTCTGCGAAATTTTCAGAAACGCCTTTTACTATTGCCGGGACTTGCCTATCTCGGTAACGAATAAATGCATTGTCTTCCAATACTTCCGAAACATGTTCGATTTCGGGAAGCATGTAGATTTCGGGTAGTTTACCATCGGTCGGGTCAAAGACTTTGCCCTTAACCGGAGTAATCTTTAATTCCGGATCGAAAGAACCGAACATTCCCGAAACCAGACCTTGAAAACCGTTAAAAACCGACATCGTGCAAACGGTAGCTATCGTGGCAACGGCTACGCCGCATATGGCTATCGACGAAATAATATTGATGGCATTGTGCGTTTTCTTTGAAAAGAGGTAGCGTTTCGCTATGTATAGGGAAAGTTTCAATGTTTGAGCAAATTATCAATGTTTTCCAAATAATCGATCGAATCGTCTAAGAAAAACGCCAATTCGGGCACCTTGCGAATTTGCTTGCCAATGCGCAATCCCAATTCATAACGAATAGATTTTGTATTCAAATGAATATTTTTCATCAATTCTGTTCCTTTCCCGGAAGGGAAAATACTTAAATAGGCTTTGGCTAGACTTAAATCGGAACTCATCCGCACATTAGTTACGGATACCATTACACCGGGCGTCTGTCTGGTTTGCAACAAAAAGATTTCGCTCAAATCTTTTTGCACCAATCGTTCTATTTTTTGCAATCTTGTATTATCCATAATTTTGCATTGTTTCAAATATCTCTTGGCAAAAGTAGTAGTCCTTTTTTAATTACGCAAATTTTTTTCTCTATAAAAAACTTTCCCATTCATACACTTGGAAACCGTAAGATTTTCATGTAACTTTGTAATATCTAACTTTTATCTACTATTATACACTTCTTGTTTTAATCTGGAACCAGGCGCTTTTGACTTTAGTTTTAGTTATTGGGGGAGGCGAGTATGATTATACGGACGATCTTGAAGTTCGTATCGGTAAGTCAGGGACAGATAATTGCCGAAGGGGAGGTTATTGTTTCTGTTCTGGGTCACCCAATAGGAAATTTATTCACACTTCTTAAGGACGACGAGCTTATTTCGATTACGGTATTGTTTGGCGAAGTGCCCGAGAAAGAAAATGAAGAGCTGAAAATCAACGTATATTCGATTAATTATGATTTATCTATTGCTATCGGTGCCTATTTTTTAGGTGAACCGATATATACCGAAAGGGTAAAAAGACCGGTTGGCGGATTTCAAACATGAGAATTACCGACTCCCATCCTTTGGTAGCCGAAACCTATCACTTGATAGACAAGATAAGTGTCTTTAATATAAAAGGCAGTCTTGTTTATCAATCGGCAAACGGATTAAATAAATACGATCACACAGTAAATACAAGCAATTGGGCAAAAGGAGTATATGTAGCGCGTATCCATATCTGCTTCGGACGTTAAATCCATAAAATTTATTGTAAAATAAAAAAACGGATGATTGGCGCGCATTTTCAAAAAGACTGTCTCAAAAGAGAGACAGTCTTTTTTGGCGCGTATTTGTACGTAATGGTCGATAACGATTTACAGTGTAGTTTCCGTCACTAATTGTCCATCGAACAAGTTAAGCACACGTCCGGCAAAACCGGCGTCATGTTGGCTGTGCGTAACCATAACGATGGTCGTTCCATCTTTGTTGAGTTCGGTCAACAGATTCATCACCTCCATCCCGTTTTTGGAATCCAGATTACCCGTCGGTTCATCGGCAAGAATCAGCTTCGGGTTGGCAACCACCGCGCGTGCAATGGCGACACGCTGTTGCTGTCCGCCGGATAACTGTTGAGGGAAATGCTTGCTACGATGTCTGATTTGCATTCTGTCCATGGTTTCGATTACTTTCCGTTTCCGTTCCGAGGCGCTTGCGCCCATGTAGAGCAGAGGCAGTTCGATGTTTTCATAAACGTTCAGTTCGTCGATCAGGTTGAAACTCTGGAATACGAAACCAATCAAGCCTTTCCGTATCTTGGTGCGTTCCGATTCGGAGAACCGGCTGACGTCTGTTCCGTTAAGGTAATACTTGCCGTCGCTAAGGTTGTCGAGCAAGCCCAGTATATTCAAGAAGGTGGATTTGCCGCAACCCGAAGGACCCATTATTGCGACAAATTCTCCGTTGCTGATTTCGGTACTTACACCGCTCAATGCGTGTGTTTCCACTTCTTCCGTACGGAAGATTTTCGATAAATTTTCTGTTTTAATCATTTTGTTTTATGTCTTAAAAATTTTACTATTCGCTTTTGACAACGTCTGCCGGATTTTCGATGCTTGCCCGATACACCCGCCAGCCGACTCCCAGTACGATAATCAGCGTCATAGCGCCAAAGATTGCCGCATAGATCCATGCCGAAATACTCGTTTGTAAGGTGTATTGCTCCATCCAGCGTTTCATGACGGAATAACCCGCAGCGAAAGCGATTGCCGACCCAATGAGCAGTAAAAGGAGATATTCCTTGGAAAAGTTCGACAAGAGATTGTTGACTGTCGCGCCGCTGATTTTGCGGATGGCCATCTCTTTGCGCCGTTCTTCGCAGGTTTGCGATACGAGCGATACAAAGCCAAATACGCAAATCATTATGCAGACCGCCGAAACAAACGAGAGAATTTTTAATAGAGTATTTTCGGACGTCAAATATTTGTCGTATTCATCTTCGGCCAGGGACAAAGAGACGCTGCTGTTGGGATACTCCTTTTGAACAAGCTGTTCTATTTTAGCTTTGCATGTTTTCCATGTACCCGGCTCGTAGCTGAACATTAGGGTGTTCATTGCCATATTATACGGCACGTCAGCCTTCTCCTTTTGTGCGCAGAAAAACGGCTTGGGCGGAACGGTTGGCGTAGCATAATAGACGTCCTTTATCAGGCCTTTTACCGTATAATAATTTCCCATGGTCTTAAACTTTTTCCCGACCGCTTTGTCCCAACCAAAGGCTTTTGCTGCCGATTCATTAATCAATACCTGATTGTGAGTGTCCGAATCGGTCAACGTTTCGCCTTCCAGGAAACGAAATTCATAATATGAGATATATTGCTCAGTAACGAATATAAATTCGATATTCCAAGAATCTTCTCCTTCAGGTTCTTCTCCTTCGGATTTTCCATCCCACGATTCTGCTTTGTTTGTCATGTAAATGAACTTAGGCATCAAAGATGTGACTGAGGGGAACGCATCCGTGATTTCCGGTATTTGTTTGAGCTGACCGGCAAGTACATCGTAATCGACATTCCACACTTCGAGGGAAGCTCTGTTTTTGAGCGTAAATCCCAAATCCGTGTGACTCAGATAATACATTTGTTTCAGGATGACAATGGAACAAAAGGCAAAACCGATGCTGATAAGTAACTGAACGACTATCGACCCTTTGCGGAAAAACGCCTTGCGTCTGCGGCGGATAGCGGCATGTAATGTCTGGCGTCGAAACAGGGACAGCAGCAAGCAAAAGAACAGCAAAGATACCAGGATGACGCTTCCGGCATACAGCGACGATTCGCCATAAACGGCCGGCAAGTCCATTTGAATGTCCGCCAGTCTTTGAAAAGATTCGTGAAGCAGTTGGATGAAAAACATTCCCAGCAGAAAAGCAAGCAACAGGGAAATGCAAAATTCAACCGATAAAAGGGCGAGTAATGAGCGTCCCGATGCTCCGCACACCGTCCGTAGCGCCATCTCTTTTTGCCTTACACGGAAGCGGCTGACAAACAGCATCAGATAGTTGAACAGTGTGCACAGAATCAGTAAAAAGCCCGCCAGGGTAAATATAAGAATATGTTGAAAGCGGACGTCGCGCTTTATATCTGTATCGCTATAACGCAATTGCGTAATCGGGGTCAGCATCATGTTTTTGATTTGCTGGTTATTCCGTTTTATTTCATGTTCATAGAGCTTTTTTTCAAATGCTTCGACATCCACGCCGGCCGCTAACTTAATCAGCACATTTTCTCCGAAGGTAACCGCCCATCCGTCGTCTTGCCAAGTATACGAAGGAAATGCCTCAAGAATATCAAACCGGTAATTGCTCCGTTTAGGTAAACCGGTCACCACGGCACATATCTTATGTTCTCCATAATAATCGACCATCTTCCCGACAGGGCTTTCGTCTCCGAACCATTGATGCGCCTTTTCTTGCGTGATGGCTATCTCTTCACTTCCGATGGTCAGGAAATTCCGGTTGCCTTCGATGATTTGCACGTCAAACATTCGAAAAAACGACGAATCGACCTTGATAATATCAGCAGGATATTCTTCGCCTTCAATTTTGATTTTATTACCCGGCCAATTCGGAGCAAGCGCAATGGCATCTTCTATTTCAAGAAAAGTTGTTTTTAAATAATTCGCCGCAGCACGGTAGAAAGATCTGGATGTTTTGTACTCCAAAAGCGTGACAGGTCTGTTTATGCAATAAATTCGTTCGGCGTCGCGGAGAAAATTGTCGTAAGTCATTTCGTAGCGTATCCACAAAACGGACAGGGCAAAGCACACAAATCCTGCGGCTAATCCGGCAATACTGATGAGCGATTGCAGGCGGTATTTCCGCAGGTTGCGGAATGCGACTTTTAAATAATGTTTAATCATAATGAACTAAAAACTAAAAGTTAAAAACTAAGAACTTTTAACCGCTAATCACTTTAGGATAATTTCTTCTGCATCGCCGAAATTATCATATCCGGAGATGATTACGCGGTCGCCCGGACGAAGTCCTTCCCGTATTTCGTATTGCCGCGGGTTTTGCCGTCCGATGGAGATATTGATACGGACGGCTTTATCGCCCGATTCGTTCAGGCGGAAAATCCATTGTCCGCCGGTGGAATGGAAGAAATTGCCGCGCTCGACGACGATGGCGTTTTCCGCTTGTCCCATTTCGATTTGCACGCGGTAGCTTTTTCCGATCCGGATGTTTTCCGGCTGTTTTCGGGTGAAAAGCATATCGACGTCGAATTGCCTGTCTTTGATTTCGGGATTGATGCGGGTAATTTTCAGGGGATATTTCCCGTCCTGGTAGGCGACGGTTGCCGGCAATCCGGTGGCAATCCGGTCGATGTAGTATTCGTTGACCCGGGCGCAGAGCTTGACTTGATCTACGATTTTCAGTTCGCCGATATTGCTTCCGGCGGATAGCCTTTCGCCGGGAATGACGCTGACGAAGCTCAGTTGTCCGTCGAAAGGTGCGCGTACAATCAGGTTGTTCAGCCGGTCGAGGTTACGTTCAAAACGTTTTTCCTCGCGTTTCAGGTCGTTATACATCAGATTGCTCTGGATAATGTTCAGTAGCGAGTCGTGTTTCAGTTCCTCCAGCAACAGGCGGGTATTTTCCTGATTGAACAGAAATTCATCCAGTGTTACTTCGTATTGCGCCTTGCTTTTGATACCGATGTTGTATTCTTCCTGGTTCAGGGTGTTTTCTTTGCTTAAACGGTCTAATTTGTAGATTGTTTCCAATGTTTGCCGCTTCAGTTCCGAAGACTTCCGTTCCATCTGTATTTGTTTTTCCCGGTAACTGATCTGTTGTTTCGACAGTTCGTCGCGTTCGTCTTCGATGGCTCGTAGCAATTCGGGATTAGTCAGCGCCAGTATGGTATCGCCGGTTTTGAGCAGGCTGCCGTTTTCGGCAACGATTCGTTCTACGCTACCGCCTTCGATGCTGTTCAGCTTGACGGTCAGCTTGGGTTGAACGACGCCTTCTATGTCGAGGTATTCCATAAATTTCGCTTCCCTGACTTCTGCAATAGTCAGTTTGTCGCGGTCGTAACGTATGCGCTGCGGCCCCCAACTTGCGATGATTAAATAAATCAAAAATGCAGTAAATAAAATTCCTGCAAGAATGGAATATTTATACCGGATCCACAGTGGCTTTTTTTTTAATTGTATATCCATATATTATTGTATCAGCATTTTATAGTCTTCTGTAATCGGAATATTTTTTTCAAAATCGAACAGCGTGAGGCTTCGTAGAGTATAGTAAAGCGTCCAGTAGTTGGACAAGGTATTGATATAATTCCTTTTAGCAGCGTCTTTTTCGGAGATGGATGCGTTCAGGTCGAGTATGTTCGACTTTCCCAGCAGGTACAGTTTCCGGACGACGTCACTTCGCCGTCCGGCAGTATAGTCCGCTTTGACGGCTACTTGCAACTGGTTGGTCTGGAGATTGAATTGTTTGACGGTTTTCATGACATTCATCTCCAAAGTATTCCGGTCTTGATCTATTTGTGCATATACCCTGTCGCGGTTGGATTTAGCTACCTGCACCTGTCCTTTTCCCCGTCCCCAGTCCAAAACAGGAAGGCGGAAGCCTACTTCCACGTATTGCTGGTTGTCCGGTTTCCGGTAAACTGCTTCTATTTCCCTGCCTGTTTGCGCCAGTCCGAACTGCAAGTACAGATCCGCCTGTAGAGCGGCGTTTGCCCTCGCACCGGCTATCCGGCTTTCGCTTTCCAGTTTGAGCCGTTGCATGTACACTACTTCCGTACTGTTTTCGACGGTGTATTGCAGCGCTTTGTTCACATCGACAAAGCGGAGTGAGATTTTTTCGTCTATTGTTACCGCAATTGGATGCGATTCGCGGATTCCCAAAAAGGAACGGAGTTCTTCCGTACAATCGTCCACTTCCAATTGGGCGTTGAGACGGTTGATTTCTTCTGTCAATTTGTTGATTTCCAATTGAAGCATCTCGTTTTCGGTGATCGTTCCGATGTTGTAACGTCCCTGTGCAAAGGAGTAAAGCGTATCAGCATTGGCATAATTGGTTCGGGCGATTTCCAGATTGGTTTGGGCTTTTGCCAGGTTGAAAAACTTCGCAGTTGCTTTTGCCGCTACCAGTTCCAATGCTTCAACATAGTTCCGTTTGGCTTCTTCAAAACGCAATGGTTCAATCTTTTTGTCCCATTTCAGCTGGTTGTAACCGAACAGAGACTGGCTGTAAGCGACCGTTACCGGAGTCGATTTATACGAATGGCTGTTGTTGTCGAGTTGGTCTAAGCGTTGTAAGCTTGTCTGTACGGAGAAGGTTCCGCCTGTGAGGGAAACATTCTGAGTGATGGACAATGAGGCGTCGGTAGTCAGCTGGTTTTGCTGGATATATTCCGACGTTCCGTCCGGCAAGGTAATCGTGTTAATAATATGGTTGAAGTTCGGCGTGGAACTGAAATTCAACGATGGCAGGTAATTCGCCTTGTAGTAGCAGTAATTCCAATAGGAGGAACGGAAACTGTGACGGGCGTACAGCACGTCGGGCGATTGCCGTCGGGCGAGTTCAACGGCTTGAGGTAAAGTAAACGTTAAGATTGAATCGCCCGGTTGATGCGCATAAACCCAAACGCAGACCGGCAGCAAGGTAAATAATATAGTAAACAGCCGTTTCATTTATCCATTCATAAAATTGATTAACAGAATTATAACAAAACGTGTGCCATTCGTTTAAATAACTATATATAAGTATATTACATTTTTATACGGGAATAAAAACCTGTGCATAAATGCACAAATGGCGTGCATTTCCGCACTTGTTTTGCAAATAAACAATACTTATATTTGTACCAATTTTTCAAGAATCAGATGGAGAAAAAGGGGAAAATATTGATTGTCGACGACAACGAAGATGTGCTTTTCGCCTTGAATGCTTTGCTTTTACCTTATACGGAGAAAATAAAAGTGAGCGTTCATCCCGAAAAAATCGAACATTACATGGAAACGTTTCGTCCCGACCTCATCCTTTTAGATATGAATTTTCACCGGGATGTGGTGAGCGGTAAGGAAGGTTTTTTCTGGCTGAACCGGATATTGCAAACCGACCCGCAGGCTGTCGTTATTTTTATGACGGCTTATGCTGATACCGAAAAAGCGGTACAAGCTATCAAAATGGGCGCTGCTGATTTTATTTCCAAGCCTTGGGAGAAAGATAAATTGCTGGCTACCATTACGTCTGCACTGAGATTGAAGGATTCGCGCCGGCAAATTGAAAATCTCACGCTACAAGTACAGTCGTTGAGCAATCCTGATTATCCTGAAATCATCGGCGAATCGGAAAGCATGTTTGAATTGTTTTCTTTGATTCAAAAACTTGCCGATACGGAAGCGAATATCTTGATTTTGGGCGAAAACGGCACAGGAAAAGACATGGTTGCGCGGGCTATTTTCCATCACTCTCCGCGTTCGCAGAAGATTTTTACTACGCTTGATTTAGGCGCCATTCCCGAAGCGCTTTTCGAAAGCGAATTGTTCGGCTACGAAAAAGGAGCGTTCACCGACGCTAAAACGGAGAAGGCCGGACGAATGGAAATTGCTAACGGCGGTACTTTATTTTTGGACGAAATCGGAAATCTTTCACTTCCCATGCAGGCTAAATTGCTTACTGCCATCGAAAAGAAACAAATTTCGCGTTTGGGTTCTACCCGAACTTTACCGATGGATGTGCGGTTTATCAGCGCTACTAATCTGGATATTTACGAGGCGGTGCAGTCGGGGATTTTCCGTCAGGATTTGCTTTATCGTATCAATACCATCGAGATACATATTCCGCCGTTGCGCGAACGCGGACAAGATGTGCTGCTCCTGGCAAACTGTTTTTTGGAGAAATTTTCCCATAAATACAAAAAAAGTATCACCGGTTTAACGAAAGAAACTCAAAACAAAATCAGGCATTATTCCTGGCCGGGAAATGTGCGCGAATTACAAAATGTGATGGAACGAGCGGTGATTCTTTCGTCCGACAAAATCCTGAAAGCGGAAAGTATCACCCTGCAAAGCGGCGAGAAAAAAAAGGAAAGCGAGAATTTGAATCTCAGTGATATTGAACGGGAAGCCATCGAAAAGGCATTGAAACGGAGCGGGGGTAATCTCAATAAAGCAGCCGGATTGCTCGGAATCACCCGCTACGCTTTGTATCGTAAGATAAAAAAAGAATGAAAAGTTATTCATCCCAACTGTTTAGCCGGATTTTAACAATAGGACTGTTAGCCGGAGCAACCGGCGCTACCTTATTTCTCCGGTTAGAGGGGGTAAGTTTTTTCTGCTTTTGGGCGACTGTTTGGGCGGGTCATCGCTTGTTCCGTTTCCAGGCAAGAACGGTGAAAGACATGAAACGCCTGATTGACGCGGTCCGTTTTTCGGAATTTAATATTTCTTTCAAAAACTTTGCGGAGAAAGGATTAGCTGCGGATTTAATTCCGCTCATGGAGGCTTCTATCGAACGTTTCAATATGAAGCTTCGGAGAATGCAGACCGAACAGAATTTTTATGAAACGTTGTTGAATCGGATCGATTTCGGTATCATCGTTATCGACAAACAGGGTAAAATCAACTGGATTAACAAGATGGCTCTGGACGTACTGGGGAAGCCGCAACCGCGTATCCTGGACGATTTGAAGAGCGTTTGGCCCGATTTACCTGCGGTTTTGGATAAACTTGTTTCGCGCGAAACAAAAATTATCCGTATTGAGCGGGAAAGAGTGATTCATCAGTTGGCAGTGACGGCTATCTATTTTATTTTGGAGGGTAAAGAATTGAAATTGATTAGTTTGAAAAATATTCAATCGGTATTGGAAGAAAACGAAAGCGATGCCTGGAAAAAATTAATCCGGGTGTTGACGCATGAAATTATGAATTCGTTGACGCCTATTATTTCCTTGTCTGAAACGTTTTCGGAAACGAACGAAGGAAACCGTGAATGGATGAGTCACGCCATGCAAACAATTCATCGCAGAAGCAAGGGTCTGGTCGATTTTGTGAACAATTACAAAAAACTGACGCATATTCCGTCGCCGGTTTTCGCTTCGTTTTCTGCTCGCGAATGGATAGACGACATCAACCGCCTGTTGCGAGCCGGCGGTTTTGTCTTTGATTATTGCGTTCAACCGCAGGATATTTGCATCGTTGCCGATCGGGGACTGATGGAACAGGTCTTGATTAACTTGATCAAAAATGCTTGCGAATCGTCGCCGGACAGACCGGTCGCGGTGAAGGTGAGCATTTCTAAAAATGAATATCAACGTCCGGTCATCCGGGTTTCCGACAATGGCGACGGTATCTTGCCGGAGGTTTTGGATAAAATATTCATCCCCTTTTTTACTACTAAATCGACCGGGTCGGGAATCGGATTGAGTATTTGCCGGCAGATAGTTAATCTGCATGGAGGGGTGATTTCGGTTCGTTCTGAGCCGGAAAAAGGAAGCTGCTTCACGATGCAATTGTAATGACGAAGGTTGTTATTCCAATTCGTTACACCTAGTCGCAAAGAACTGCCCTGTAATAAGTTTCCAAATTATCGATTTTTTATTATATTTGTCACAATATAAAAACGCCCAATAATGTCCGGTATTTATTTTCATATTCCTTTTTGTCGGTCGCGTTGTATCTATTGCGATTTTTTTTCTTCTACTTCTTTGAAAGAAAAAGAATTGTATGTGGACGTTATGTGTAAGGAATTAATGGATAGGAAAGGCTATTTGCCAGGGCAGTCTATCCAAACAATTTATTTCGGAGGAGGTACTCCTTCTCAATTATCGGCGCAAAATTTTGAAAAAATTTTTCAAACAATAGATACTTGTTATCCGGAAATTTCTGAAAATAAGAAAAATTTGGAAATCACTCTTGAAGCCAATCCGGATGATCTGAGTTCGGAATATCTGAATTTAATCAAACATTTGCCTTTCAATCGAATTAGCTTAGGGATACAAAGTTTTAACGATAAAGAATTACGGTTTTTGCGTCGCCGCCATGATTCGGAATCCGCCATACGAGCTATTAAACAATTGCAGGAAAATGGGTTTAGTAATATCAGCATTGATTTAATATACGGTTTGCCGGGGCAAACTTTGGAAATTTGGGAAGATAATTTAGCCAAAGCTCTTATGCTTGATATTCAGCATATTTCTGCTTATCATTTGATTTATGAGGAAAATACGCCCTTATTTCAACTATTGAAACAGGGCTTGGTCGAGCCGGTGCAAGAAGAACTGAGCGTACAGTTATTCGAACTACTTATTCAAAAATTGAATGAAGCGGGTTTTGAGCATTATGAAATAGCTAATTTTTCGAAACAAGGGTATCGTTCTAAACACAATTCTTCTTATTGGGACGGAACGCATTATTTAGGAATTGGAGCATCGGCACATTCTTACAATGGATTTAGCCGGCAATGGAATAAAAAAACGGAAGGGCCAAATTACAGGGAGGTTACAAAAGAAATACTTACTTCTCAAATGGCTTATAATGACTTTATTATTACACGATTAAGAAGAGTGGAAGGGATTGAGCTTCCTGAGTTAGCTATGCTTTTTGGGGAAAAAATGAAAGGATATTGTTTGGAACAAGCGCAGAAATATATTAAGGATTGCTTATTAGAAATAAAAACCAACCGTTTGAAATTGACAAAAAAAGGACTCTTTGTATCGGATGGAATTATGAGCGCCCTTATGATTTAGAAAATGAGAGGTAGATAAAAGATTGGGCGGATTTTTCCATCCGCCCAAACAACATTTTGTCAATCTTTCAAATAAGCTGAAAGCATCCATATCTTCTTTTCAAAACTCTTGATACCGTGATTGGCTATAGAAACAGTACCTTGGTCTCCCGATTTGATAGCTAATCCGTGGAGTTCTCTCAATTTATCTAGTAACAATTGCAATGTTTCCAGCACATTATTTACGCCTATTTTCCAATTGGAAACTTTCGAGATTTCTTTTACATTCGCTAATTTCAAATAATCCGAAAAATTATTATCCGGCGTTCCCCCCAATATTACAATACGCTCTGCAATCTCGTCGATCTTTTCTGCAATCTCGTCGTAATAATTTTCATAAAGTTCATGTAATTCATAAAACTTATCGCCCTGGATGTTCCAATGAAAACCTCTCAAATTAGTGTAAAATACTTGATAGTTTGCCAACAGTTCGCTTAATTTTACAATTACCGGATTAGTCGTAGTAAAATCTAATCCCAGATTGTTCTTTACATTTGCATTCATAATTTTATTATTTAATATGTTAAACTTTATTTGTTATTTTTCTCTTCTAAATTCTATGCAAATATATAACAAATAAAAGTATAAACAAAATCAATAATTTATATATCGACATATATATTTTTTATTAACGCTAATGTAAATTCAGGGAGGAAAGGAGAAAAGGGAAATTGCACAATGTGATTCGGAAAAAAATCTATCTTTGCAGACAGTTATAAAATGTTGTTTAATCAGGGTATCATTCTTCCTTTAAAGACCCCCTGAAGTTATCTTGGAAAAAGTAAAAAGTTGGCATCGGGGTCATTTACGGAAAAATAGTATTAGGATTAATTATTTTATAATTTGAGACTTATGAAGTTTGTTGCACTATTGATACGGGTTTATCTAATCCAGTACAACCGATTAGCTTATGTAGCAAACACGACACCCATTGCCGTTCTGCCTCATACCTCATAAATCCGATAAACTCCTCAAGTTTTTATTACCTGCATATTTTTTCAAAAATTCCTCTTGCCGTGGTTTTGGCGGAATAAAATAATTGATTGGTTCGGTTTTGATTTTTAATTCAATAAATATCCCTATATTTGCGTAGCAAAAAACAATCTATCTATGTCAAAAATTCTTATTATCGGCGCTGGAGGCGTAGGAACGGTCGTTGCTCACAAAACAGCTCAAAATCACGGAGTTTTCTCTGATATAATGCTGGCAAGCCGTACCCTCTCCAAATGTGAAACCTTGGCAAATGCCATCGGTACAAAGTATGGTAACAAAAAAATTCGAACGGCTTCGGTCGATGCAGACAATGTTTCTGAATTATTGGACTTGTTCAATAATTTTAAACCGGAATTGGTGATCAATGTAGCGCTCCCTTATCAGGACTTAAGCATTATGGACGCTTGCTTGGAAGCGGGAGTTAATTATTTGGACACGGCAAATTACGAACCGAAAGAAGAAGCTGTATTTGAATACAAATGGCAATGGGCTTATCAAGATAAATTCAAAAAAGCCGGTTTAATGGCGATTTTGGGTTGCGGATTCGATCCCGGCGTGACGAGTATTTTCACAGCCTACGCAGCTAAACACTATTTTAGTAAAATGGAATACTTGGATATCGTGGATTGTAATGCCGGCGACCATGGAAAAGCGTTTGCCACCAATTTCAATCCCGAAATTAATATTCGCGAAGTCACCCAAAAAGGTAAATACTGGGAAAACGGGCAATGGGTAATTACTCAACCGCACGAAATACATAAACCATTGAATTACCCGAATATAGGACCAAAGGAATCTTATGTGATTTATCACGAAGAATTGGAATCGTTAGTAAAAAATTTTCCTACCTTGAAAAGAGCCCGCTTCTGGATGACTTTCGGACAAGAATACCTGACTCATTTACGAGTGATCCAAAACATTGGTATGGCACGCATTGACCCCGTCATGTATAAAGGAATGGAAATCATTCCTATCCAATTTTTGAAGGCCGTATTGCCCGATCCGGGAGAATTAGGAGAAAACTATACGGGAGAAACAAGCATTGGTTGCCGAATCAAAGGTTTGGATAAAGAAGGGAAAGAATTGACTTATTATATTTACAATAATTGCCGCCATCAGGATGCTTATAAAGAAACCGGAGCACAGGGTGTTAGTTATACCACAGGCGTCCCTGCTACTATTGGCGCACTGATGTTTGCCCAAGGCGTCTGGCGGAAACCGGGCGTTTTTAATGTAGAAGAATTGGATCCTGACCCGTTTTTAGAACAATTGAATAAACAAGGCTTGCCTTGGCACGAAAAATTCAATGAAGATCTGGAAATATAAAAAACTAAAAGTGAAAATGATTTTTTTGGTTTCCAAAACCCTTATTAATTAAATAATTACAAATATGAGTGAAAAGGTAAAAAACACAGAAGCAAAAGAACAGCCATCTAATGCCGAAAAGTTGAAAGCATTGAAAATGGCAATGGACAAAATTGAAAAAAATTACGGCAAAGGTTCCATTATGAAAATGGGTGATAGAGCCGTAGAAGAAATTGCAGTCATCCCTACCGGGTCCGTTTCTCTAAATGCCGCTCTGGGCGTAGGAGGTTATCCACGAGGAAGGGTTATTGAAATCTATGGTCCCGAATCTTCCGGTAAAACCACCTTAGCTATTCATGCCATCGCCGAAGCGCAAAAAGCAGGAGGTATTGCCGCTTTCATTGATGCAGAACATGCTTTTGACCGTTTTTATGCCGAGAAACTAGGCGTGGACGTCGAAAACCTCTGGGTTTCCCAACCCGATTCCGGTGAACAAGCTTTGGAAATTACCGAACAATTAATTCGTTCTTCGGCAATCGACATCATCGTCATTGACTCGGTGGCAGCATTAACGCCTAAAGCGGAATTAGAAGGCGAAATGGGTGATTCCAAAATGGGTTTGCAAGCCCGTTTGATGTCGCAAGCCTTGCGAAAACTAACAGCGGCTATCAATAAGACCAACACGACTTGCGTATTCATCAACCAGTTGCGCGATAAAATCGGCGTTATGTTTGGTAATCCGGAAACAACTACTGGAGGTAACGCTTTGAAATTCTATGCCTCGGTCCGCTTAGATATCCGAAAAGGAAGTCCTATCAAAGACGGAGAAGAAGTAAAAGGAAACCAAACCAAGGTGAAAGTCGTGAAAAACAAAGTAGCTCCCCCTTTTCGTAAAGCTGAATTTGACGTCATGTTCGGCGAAGGTATTTCTAAAACAGGTGAATTAGTGGATTTAGGTTCTGACATGGAAATTATCAAAAAAAGTGGTAGTTGGTATAGCTATAATGATACCAAATTGGGGCAAGGACGTGAAGCTGCCAAAGATTGTTTACGCGATAATCCCGAATTAGCGGAAGAAATTGAAACTAAAATAATGGAAAAACTGAAAAGTTAAGGCCCATAGGGATAATGAAGTAGCAATACAGGAAACAGAAAAGAATTGCAACTCATCCTGTAAGTAATAAAGCATTAACAATCAATGATTTATAATCTGTAATTTATTCGCGTATGAAAAAAATTGTATTTATTTTAGGATTTGTCCTTGTTTATCTTGTCCACACATTTGCACAGCAAGTACAAGAACTTCCTATCGACCCGAACATCCGTTACGGGAAGTTAGACAACGGCATCACTTACTACATCCGGCACAACGAATTGCCGAAAGAAAGAGCCGATTTTTACATTGCCCAGAACGTTGGAGCTGTTTTGGAAGAAGACGACCAGAACGGTTTAGCGCATTTTCTGGAACACATGGCGTTCAACGGCTCGACCCATTTCCCCGGAAATTTAGTGATTAGCTACCTGGAAACCATCGGCGTGAAATTTGGGCAAAACCTGAATGCCGGTACCAGCTACGACCAGACGGTTTACAACATTTCCGATGTACCCACCATCAGGGAAGGAGTCTTAGACAGTTGCCTGTTAATCTTGCACGACTGGTCGGGTTCTCTGTTATTGGAAGAAACAGAAATCAACAAAGAACGAGGAGTTATTCGGGAAGAAATGCGCACTTACGGCGGCGCCAATCAACGTTTGAACGAAAAAATCCTCCCTGAAATCCTCCCAGACAATCCCTATTCCAAGCGCAATGTCATTGGCACGGAAGAGATTATCATGAATTTCAAACCGGAAACCCTGCACGCCTTTTACAAAAAATGGTATCGTCCTGATTTGCAGGCTTTGATTATCATCGGAGATATCGACCCCGAGCAAATCGAGAACAAACTAAAAGTTTTGTTTGCCGACATTCCGGCTCCGGCTAATCCGGCTGAACGGGTTTATTATCCGGTAGCCGACAATACGGAACCACTGGTCGGAATCGCCTCCGACAAAGAAGCCACCCATACAAGAGTTACCATTAATTTCAAACACGAAAAGCTTCCCAAAGAATTAAGAGGAACTTTAGCCGGCTTGTCGATGAACTATTTCAATTCAATCATCTATTACGTTATGAGAGAACGTATTAATGATCTCTTGCAACAAGCTGACCCGCCGTTCCTGAACGCAAACGTAAGCGATGGCGCTTTTGCTAACACCGCGACAATGGACGCTTTATCGGGTACGGTTTATGTAAAGAACAAAGAAATTGAGGGAGGATTGAAAACAATCGTCCGTGAAATCGAACGAGTAAAAAGATACGGCTTTACTGCAGCGGAATACGAACGGGCAAAAACCAAACTGTTGATGCAATACGAAAGCGCTTTCAAAGAAAAAGATAAAACGCGCAATTCCGCTTATGCCAACAAATACGTTCACCATTTCACAGTCGGCAGCTACATACCCGGCATCGAAATGGAATACAATCTGATTTCCTCGGTCGCCTCCCAAATTATGGTGGAAATGGTTAATCAATACCTTGCAGAATTGATAGGGGATAAAAATATCGTTCTTACCCTGACGGCTCCCGAAAAAGAAGACTTACTTCTCCCCACAAAAGAAGATCTAATCAAATGGTATTCCGAAGCTAAAAATGAAGACATTCAGCCCTTGAAAGAAGAAACGAGCAATGAACCTTTGTTAAAAGAAATTCCGGTAGGAGGAAGCATTGTGTCCGAATTGCAGGACAGCAATTTTGGAACGACCGTTTACCATTTATCCAATGGAGTGAAAGTAGCCATCAAACCAACGGACTTCAAAGACGATGAAATCATTGTAAGAGCAACCAGTCCGGGCGGCTCTTCGCATTTCCCCGAAACAGAAGACGTCAATATCAAAATATACAGTTCCGTAGCCAGTCTGGGCGGACTCGGCAATTTCAGTCAAACCGAACTGAACAAAGCGCTGGCAGGTAAGAAAGTTTCCTTGAATCCGGCCATGACCCTGACTTACGAAGGACTATCCGGTTCTTCCGGCGTGAAGGATTTTGAAATCCTATTGCAGTTGATTTACCTGAACTTTACCGCTCCGAGAACGGACGAAGAGGCTTATCAGTCGTTTATTGCCCGGGTAAAATCGCAGTTGGAAAGCATTGAAGCCAACCCTGAAATTGCAATCTCGGACACCATCATAAAAGAACTGTATGCCAATCA
This sequence comes from Dysgonamonadaceae bacterium, assembly GCA_031275735.1. Classification (GTDB taxonomy): domain Bacteria; phylum Bacteroidota; class Bacteroidia; order Bacteroidales; family Azobacteroidaceae; genus Azobacteroides. Next base: position 8,561 of record JAISOJ010000003.1, on the reverse strand, counting down.
GATTCGCGAAAAACGATTGAAAGCCGACGATTTAGCAAGAGCAAATTACCAAACCATTCTGACTTGGCGGAAAGACCGTTACGCCGACGCTAGCGATTTCACTTTTGTATTTACCGGAAATATCGACCCTGAAAAATCCAAAGCTTTAATCGCTCAATATTTAGGTGCGCTTCCTTCCATCAACCGGAGTGAAGACTATATAGCCGTCAACGCAAACTTAAATCCGGGCGTGAAGAAAAACAGTTTCAGTCGGAAAATGGAAAATATCAAATCGATAGTGTTCAATCTCTATTGGACGGTTTTGGAACCCACGTTGAAAAACCGGATTGAAACAGATATGTTACAGCAAATTTTGGATATTGTTTATACCGAAAAAGTGCGGGAAGACGAAGGCGGAACTTATGGAGTCAGCGTTTCGTCGGTTATTTCCGATTATCCGAAAGGACAAACTCCTCTTCAGATTTATTATGAAACAGAGCCTGGAAAAGCCGAAAATCTCAACGAAATTGTCCGGAAAGAATTTCAGCGTATAGTAGAAGAAGGTCCCCGTCTGGAAGATTTCAACAAGGTCAAGGAATTTATGTTGAAAAAGCAACAAGAACAGGAACAGGAAAATGCTTATTGGGCGTCGACCATTGTTCAGTACTACCGCACCGGTTACAATGCGTACAACGATTACGTGAAAACATTGAATGAAGTAACGCCGGCGGATATTCAAAAGACAGCTCGGTCGTTTGCCGATTCGAATAACTTCATCGAAGTTGTTATGACGGGAGTGAAAGAGGATTAAAAGCAAAAAAAGTTTTGTGGAAATCTGAAGAAAAGGTCAAGTAAATAATTTAAAAACTGAGGCAAATATGCTACATCTTACTAAATTAAGTATTCAGCAGGACGAGGCATATTTGCCTATTGAATTATTAAAAAATGACTATTCGCAACAATTGTTCATTGCTTATAGTAGCTTAAACTTTCGATATTAAACCCTTTAATGAATTCCCGTATTTTATGCACTTCCGCTTCTCCATAGCTGATATATACTTCTGCCGAACGTTTGAAAATTTCCGGAGCGCGGTTGGAATCCAACAATAGCAGATAACCGAGAATAATATGTCCGGCACATTCTACCAAGCGACGCGCTTGAAAATCGATGTATTCGTTGTCTTTCGTATCCGCTACTTCGGTAACCAATTGTTCGTATATTCCGGATAATTTAACCAAACGAGTTTTCAATGTATCTAATTCGGGGCTGAGTTGTTCTCCTTGATAAACCTTCATCTGAGAGAGATAAGTCCCCGTCAAAACGTGGCGGATAGCTGCTACCACCTGCAATTGAGTAGTTCCTTCGTAAATATTGGTGATGCGAGCATCGCGATAGTAACGCTCGCACGGGTAATCTTTCATAAAACCCGAACCTCCGTGTATCTGAATACAATCGTAAGTATTCTGATTGGCATATTCGGTATTCATGGCCTTTCCCAAGGGCGTAAAAGCATCAGCCAATTTTTTGTATTTTTTCAGTTCTTCTTTTTCCATCGGTTCTAACTTGCGCTCTTTTTCAATGTCTTCCAATGCTTTATAGATATCTACAAAACGGGAAGTTTCATAGAGTATCGCTCGCGAAGCGTCTAATTTGGCTTTGATATTGGCAATCATTTCGTAAACTGCAGGAAATTCGATAATAGCTTTACCAAATTGTTTCCGGTCTTTGGCATACGCGACGGCTTCGCGATAAGCTGCTTCCGACAAGCCGGTTGCTTGTGCCATAATACCCAAACGGGCGCCGTTCATCAAAGACATGACGTATTTGATGAGTCCCAGTTTACGGGAACCGCAAAGTTGCGCCTTAGCGTTTTTGTACGTCAGTTCACAAGTGGGAGAGCCTTTGATTCCCATCTTGTTTTCGATACGGCGGACGTTTACGCCTCCGTCGCGCTTGTCATAGACGAACATCGAAAGCCCGCGACCGTCTTTTGTCCCTTCTTCCGAACGTGCCAAAACTAAGTGAATATCAGAATCTCCATTGGTAATAAATCGTTTAACTCCATTCAATCGCCAGCAATCGTTAGCTTCGTCGTACGTGGCTTTCAGCATCACGGATTGTAAGTCGGACCCTGCGTCGGGTTCGGTCAAATCCATCGACATGGTTTCTCCGGCACATACGCGGGGTATAAATTGTTGACGTTGCGCTTCGTTACCAAATTCGTACAAGGTTTCTGCACAATCTTGTAAAGCCCATAGGTTGCAAAAACCGGCGTCGGCGCGAGCTGACATGTCAGACGCCATGATAAAAGTTACCATTGGGAAATTCAATCCGTTGTAACGGCGAGGCATCGAAAGTCCCATCAATCCAGCCTGAGTCGTTGCTTTCAGATTTTCGACAGTTCCTTCGGCGTATTTTACCCGATTGTTAATCACTTTCGGCCCTTGAGCGTCCACTTCTTCGGCGTTAGGCGCTACTACTTCTCCAATTACTTCTCCGGCAATTTCCATTACCTTTTCGTAATTGTCCATAGCGTCTTCGAAATCGAAGGGAGCATAATCATATAAATCTTTTTCGGTATAATTCCGTTCTTTCAATTCGACGATGCGTTTCATTAGCGGATGATGCAAATGATGCTTCAATGACGGATTATCTAAATAAAAATTAGCCATTATTATTTTAAATTTTAAGTTATTATATAATGTAAAAATCGACAAAAGGATTTTGCAGCAATGATAAAATCTAATTACCGATAAACATTATTTGCTATTTTTCTTATAATATTTAATCATTTTCGGAATCACTTGTTCTACGTCTCCCGTGACCACGTAGTCGGCGATCGCATTGATAGGAGCATTCGGATCGTTATTGACGGCAATAATCATCGAAGCGTCCTGCATGCCGGCAATATGTTGGATTTGTCCGGAAATACCGCAAGCAATGTACAATTTCGGACGGACGGTAACTCCGGTTTGGCCGATTTGGCGTTCGTGTTCGGCAAAACCTGCATCTACCGCCGCGCGTGAAGCGCCCACTTCTGCGCCGATGGTATTAGCCAAATCATAGAGTAACTGAAAATTCTCTTTCGAACCCATTCCGTATCCTCCCGATACAATAATCGGAGCGCTTTTGATGTTTACTTTAGAGGATTCAATATGCCGTTCAATTACGTTTATTACGAAATCGGTTTCTGAAAGATATTTTTTTACGTCGTAAATAATTGTTTTTCCTTGATAATCGGCATTTAGTATTTCTTTTTTCATTACGCCTTCGCGCACAGTTGCCATTTGCGGGCGGTTGTCGGGATTGACGATGGTCGCCACAATGTTTCCTCCGAAAGCCGGGCGGATTTGGTACAAAAGATTGGCGTAAGTTTTTCCTTCTTTCTTTTCTTCATGATCGCCGATTTCCAGGGCTGTACAGTCGGCAGTTAAGCCGCTAAACAATGCCGAAGAAACACGTGGGCCTAAATCCCGTCCAATACTGGTAGCGCCCATCAGAGCAATTTGAGGCTTTTCTTCTTTGAAAAGTTTTACTAAAACGGAAGTGTGAGGTTGGGATGTGTAAGGATACAGGCGGGCATCGTCGAAAAGATGGAGAACGTCCACGCCATAAGGAAAAACTTGTTCGCCTGTTTTTTCCAATTGGCTACCAACAGCAACCGCTTCTAAGCGGCAGTTCAATTTGCTTGCGAGCGTACGACCTTTGGTAAGTAGTTCAAGGCTAACGTCTTCTACTTTACCGTTTTCTATTTCGAGATATACAAATAAATTATTCATCATTATCCGATTGTATGATTGGTAATTAATTCCACCATTAATGCTTCGATTTGTGAGTCGGAAGAATCAAAGGTTTTATTTTCTTTAATTTGGAAAACTACGTTTTCGATTTTCTTCACTTTTGTCGGGGAGCCGGAAAGACCGCATTGTTTTGCATCGGCGTTAACATCGGTGGCGCTCCATTCTTCTATGTTGATGCAAGCACGCGAATTACAGATGTTTACATAATCGTTGCTCTCGGCTTGTCTTTCAGATGCTGTTTTAGCATATTTGTATCGCTGAATCAGTTTGGCATTCCGAGGCCGGCAGTTAGGAGCGGAATCGTTCACTGTTACAAGGACGGGTAATTTTCCTTCTACAATTTCTACTCCTCGTTCCAAGCGGCGTTTAACGGTGATTTTTCCATTTTTGACAGATTGAATTTCTTCGGCATAGGTAATCTGGGAAATTCCTAATTTTTCAGCTACTTGCGGTCCTACCTGAGCCGTATCGCCATCGATAGCCTGTCGTCCTGAAATAATCAGGTCGAACCGTCCGATTTTTTTGATAGCCATGTGAAGCGCATAGCTGGTCGCTAATGTGTCTGCACCGGCAAAAACGCGATCAGTAAGCAAATAACCGTCGTCTGCTCCTCTAAATAAACCTTCACGAATAATATCTGCCGCACGAGATGGCCCCATGGTGAGCAACGTAACGGTTGAACCGGGAAATTCATCTTTCAAGCGCAATGCTTGTTCCAAGGCATTCAAGTCTTCAGGATTAAAAATTGCAGGTAGAGCCGCTCGATTCACTGTTCCGTCGGCTTTCATAGCATCTTTCCCTACATTTCGCGTATCCGGTACTTGTTTAGCCAATACAATAATTTTTAGACTCATTGTGTATTATATTAAAGAAAATAAACTAAAATGAAGTTACAAAAGTAATGCATTTTTAAATAGAAACGAGCGAAAACAGAAAAGAAATTGCACAGAAAATGATAATTTGAGCAAAATTATTGGACAATCTGTTTTATTGCTCCGGTATTAGGATAAAAATAGATTTGCACCGGCGCTTTTTTATCTTCAAACAAAGAAGTAGCCAGTATTTGGGTAGTCCCAAATTGTGTAACCTGACATTCGTCCCTGTACAACTGAGTAATTCCGTAAAATATTTCCACAGAGGCTGTTCCAGGAACGTTATATACGATACTTTGCGGTTCTTTGCTTTTTCTTTTCGGATCTATTTCCCTGACGTCGACCGTTTTCAAATCCTTGATATTAATGTAAACAGGACTTCCGCTTAAATCGTCGATATCTACGATTCCGTTGTATTTTGAAAAACGGAACAAGACTTCTTTTTCCATATCTGCCAGTGGTTCAATGCGAAATTTATTCTTCTTCTTTTCGGTATATTTAAAACCGGTAAACAATTCTACCCATATTTTTTCTTGTGCATCCAGATTTGCCAAGACAATTTTTAGAGCTTCTCCATCCCTAGGTGCATTTTCTGCTTCTCCGGTCAATATATCGGAGCGGCTTTCCCGTATCCGATAAATTTGCTTGGCGGCGATTTCCGCCATTTTACTAATCGAACCTGCCCACAGGTATTCTTCGGTAAAAACAGATTGAGGATTTAAAGAAGTCGTTGTTGTTGCCGTATTGGATTGATCCGCTACTTTTGTTTCATTACGATCCTGAGTATATTCGGCATTAATAGTACAAATCATGCCGTTTTCCGTCAAATAAACGAAAGGAGCAGTCGTTTTTGCTTTAAATTCAATCAGATACGATTCATTTTTGTTTGGTATTCCCACTTCTTTGACATTGATTTTATCTAAAGTATAATACGTCAAATTTTCTGATATTACCGATTGTTCGCTTATTCCCAAATATTTAGATGCATATTTGGCGTAAGCGCCGGCTTTTTGTTCGGTTACGCTGTATTCTACTTCTATTTCCAATACGGTTTTAGGCAAAAAGTATTGGACGCCGTAATCATTGCTTTTTACAGCGCTTATTTTGATAACATTCGTTTGAGCATTTAATTGTATATTAAATAAATACAATGCACCCATTATGATCGGGACGGTATAAATTTTCCGCGATTTCATTTGTAGGTGCGTAATATACGATAAGTAACAAGTGATAATTTTCATACACTTTAAGACTTTTATATTTGATTATTTTTATAATTCTTTAGTATCCGGTAATTGACGAATCGTTTGGAGGGCGATTCCTATGCTATCGATAATATCGCCGGCGACTAAACTTTCTTGTGAATGTTTTTTAGCTGCAATATTACCAGCCAAACCGTGTATATAAACCCCAATTTTTGCGGCTTTTAAAGGAGAATAATTTTGGGCGAGAAGCCCCGTTATAATGCCTGTTAAAACGTCGCCGCTTCCGGCGGTCGCCATTCCGGGATTACCTGTCGAATTAAAGTAAATTTCTCGTTCGGAAGTACAAATAGCCGTATAAGCTCCTTTTAGAACAACAACGCTTTTTAAAATAGCGGCTAAATCCAGCGCTTTTTGCAATCGTTCAAAAGAAGATGTACTTGCCCCCACTAAGCGGTCAAATTCACCTATATGAGGGGTTAAAATAGAATTAGCAGGAATGATTTTCAACCATTCTTTCCCTTGACTCAGGATATTCAAAGCATCTGCATCCAAGACTATCGGTACTTGGCATTGGGAAAGAATTTCGGACAAAACAGCTTCGGTTGCGGTATTTTTTCCAATTCCCGGCCCGATTCCAATGGCAGAATAAGTAGATATATCGGGAGTTTCGCTGATGAAATTGTTTTCTGTATCGGCGATTACCATTGCTTCGGGGAAAACGGTCTGCATAATGTTTTCGCCGCAAGCCGGTAGAAGACCGGTCACTAAACCGGCTCCGATTCTTAAACAAGATTTTGTACATAAAATAGCAGCGCCGATTTTGCCTCTGCTGCCGGCCACAATTAGTGCATGACCCATGTTATTTTTATAAGCAAAACGTTCTCTTGTTTGAAGGAGAGATGAAACATCTTGTTTTTCAAGGTAATAAAAAGAAGTATCTTGTTGAATAATCGTTTCCGGATTCAAACCGATATCCAATACTTCCCAATCGCCTGCATAAGGGCCGGAATCGGGCAGCAAGAATGCTAACTTCGGAAATTGAAAAGTAAAAGTTTTATAGGCTTTTACAATTGTTTCTTTTGTATTTTGAGAGTTATCGTCGATAAATAAACCGGAAGGGACGTCGATGGAATAGATTTTAGCATCCGTACTGTTGATATACTTTACAAGCGCTGCAAAACCGCCGGTTAAAGGCTTATTTAATCCGGAACCGAATATACCATCAATAATTATATCGTCTTTTTCTATTTTAGGAGGGGTGAAACGGTCCTTGATTTCGTAGAAAAAAACAGATGGAATAGATAAAATTTTGGATTTGTTTATTTTACAATCTTCCGAAAGATTGTCTTTGGTGTTTAAAAGATAGCATTTTATAGGATAATTTTCGGCAGCCAAAAGCCGGGCAATAGCCAAAGCGTCTCCTCCGTTATTTCCGGGTCCGGCAAAAATAAATATTCGACGATGGATGGAAACTTCTTTGGTAAAAGATTTTACAAATTGAATGGACGCTCGTTCCATTAAATCTATAGAAACAATAGGTTCCTGATTAATAGTAGATTTTTCTATTTCGCTGATTTGAGAAATGTTAAATATTTTCATGATCGTATAAATTTTATTGTTAGAATCAAAACAAATTCATCTACGATATATCGTTAGTACCTTTTACCGTAATGCCTCTCGTAAATACAAGAAATTTCGATACAAAGATATACATAATTATTGTAAAAACTCGCTTTTTATTTCACGGGTATCGTTTTTGCTCGTAAGTAATAGGAAGAAGGATACAGATTACATGCCCTATTTTATCCGATTTTCCAAAAACTTTCTTTATAATCGTTGATTGCCCGGATAATTACTTCGTGAGCGACGTCCACGTCGTAAACATGGGTTAATTCGGTCTTTTTTTGGTCGGTGCCCGGAATATCCTTATATGTGGTGAAATAATGCCGCAGTCGTTCGATCACCAGAGTAGGTATATCCGCAAGGCGTTGATAGGAGCCATAAATTGCATCGTTGTACAATACGGCAATGATTTTATCGTCTGCTTGTCCGTCGTCAATCAAACGAAATCCGCCGATAGGACGTACCTTGACCAACAAATCGCCATGTACAATGTCTTTTTCCGTCAGTACGCAAATATCGATAGGGTCGTTATCGCCGATAATATCATGACGATTAAGGGAAAGATTGCTTAATTCGGCTACTTGGTGACCGCTATAGGTTTGTGGAATAAAACCATAAAGTGCGGGTATGACGTTGGAATATTTTTGAGGCCGGTCTATCGAAAGATAACCGCTTTCCTTATCCACTTCATATTTCACAGTATCGGTGGGAACGATCTCTATATAGGCGGTTACTACTTCCGGATACATATTACCAATACTAACGCCATGCCACGGATGCGCTTTATATTGTCTATACATAATTTCTAAATGTTAAATATTTTGTTTTTGGTATATCGTAAAAACTTTGGCAAAAGTACAAAAAAAAACGGATTTTCATACCGAAAAATAGAGTAGTCTCGTATTTTTTCTTACAAGGCAGAGAAAATATAAGATTTCATTGCATAAAAGATTTATTTAGATTGATAAACGTTTCTTTTTTACAGGGGCAAACGCACGAAAATTGAGATTTAGATGTCTCCACTCGCTTACGCTCGGTCGACATGACGGCGTATCGTGTTGGTAATTAGGGAACAGCAGCG
>JAISOJ010000091.1 GCA_031275735.1 Dysgonamonadaceae bacterium | reverse complement strand
TCTCCGAAAAAAGCGTTATCGTACTCGAATCAAAGGCATAAAATTCTTCGAAACTTACACCTTCCTTGCGGTTGTTTTTTCGACGGCTGACCGACAAAAGTGGCGAAAAATAAGTTATCAATGCAAAATAAAACAGCCGGAAAAGTTCCTCATTTCTGTTGCGCAAAGCATCGCCAACGGTGCTTTGAGGCAACGCCTCATCCATGCCCAGACAGTTCAATTTGCCTTTTAATACACTCATGGCTGAGCACGTTTCACTCATCGAATCACAACGGGAAAATATGCCAAAAAGCATTATTACCAACTGCTCCCACGAAAAGCAACTCTTATAATATCGGTCGCTTTGCTGACGGATTACCAATTCGTTAAATTTATCTCTCGGAATAATTTTCACTATTTGTTTGAATATCGGCTGACCGACTAAATTTTTTTCACTATCTTTGCCCATCGTTGTAATTATGTTGGTGGTACAACAAAGGTACAACTTGGGGGCGAAACCGCAAGGGACTAACCCCTTTTTTATCTTTTTTTTAGTCGGTCAGTAGTGTATTTTTTTATTAAACTTAAAATCCGCAACCAGGGCAAACACACGAAAACCAAGACGAGATAATCATCTGATTTTTAGCAGATTACAGTGTCTTCCAGTGCAAATTCGAAGTTTATGCTGCCGGCTTTGCCTTATCCATATCCCGGCTACGCAGATGAAACGGAAGATAAACTGCTTGAGACATGCGGCGGGCGATATGCCGTCGAAAACTTCCGGTACCTTTTACACGATATGGTTGTAGAAGTTCTTTATCTATCACACACGATAGTCCTGAACGGGTAATTCATCGTTTATAAAAGAAATCCCACCAAAAGGAGTAATTGTTTGGAATTTTTGTTGTACCTCCACGCCCCTGTGCAAGTCTATTTTATGTTTTTTGAGGATACAAAAACAGGTGAAATCTTACACATAACAAAGTGTTGGTAATTTATTTTATATCAACGTTTTGCTTTTTTATAGATAACTTTTGTGTGCGGATTTAAGGTATAATAATCCCTCCGGTAACTCCATATACAAAGTTTTCTGCTCTTCGTCAATGCCGGTTATAAATTCATTAGTTGCCGGAATAAGAATTTCTTCACCATCTTTTTGAACCACAAACAAAATATTGATTGTCGATTCGTCCACATCCAAAATGAGACCAATTTTTCCCTTATATTTATCAATTAAAATAAAACCAATATAATAATCCCATGTAAAAGATTTATTAGAAGGGAATCCGGTTATATACTCCTTTAGAAAATACACTTCTTTAAGGCATAATAGACGAGCTTTTTGCTCCGAATCGATCGTTTTAAGTTTCACAAGAGCCGTAGAAGTAGAACTAAAGCGATATTCCTCCAATAAAAAAGGTACAAAAACGCCATCCAATTCACAAAAAAGAAACGGACGTTCGCATTTATTAAAAGAATCGTTGGTAAAAGAGAATGAAATCTCTCCTTTGATGCCATGAGGCTTTTTAAATTCTCCAATTTTAATTAAATCCTCTCGTCTAATCATATTCGAGTAATTCTAGCGCCTAAGGCATTCAGACGTTTGTCTATATCTTGGTATCCCCGGTCTATTTGGTCGATATTGTGTATTTGGCTTGTTCCTTCGGCGCTCATGGCTGCAATCAGCATAGCGATACCCGCCCGTATATCCGGCGATACCATATTGGTTGCCCGGAGATTGTAGCGACGGTTAGCTCCAATGACAGTCGCTCTGTGAGGATCGCACAAAATGATTTGAGCGCCCATATCGATTAGTTTATCTACAAAAAACAAGCGACTTTCAAACATTTTTTGGTGAATAAGTACACTTCCGTCGGCCTGTGTAGCCACCACAAGAAATACGCTCAACAAGTCGGGCGTTAAACCCGGCCAGGGCGCATCAGCTACGGTCAAGATTGAACCGTCGATGAATGTTTCAATGGAATAATGTTCTTGTGCTGGGACAATGATATCATCATTTTCGTGATTGACCATGATTCCGAAACGACGGAAAGCATCGGGAATAAGTCCTAAATCCGGATAAGAAACATTTTTTATTCGTAATTCGGAAGAAGTCATGGCGGCCATTCCAATGAAACTGCCCACTTCAATCATGTCGGGAAGGATGGTATGTTCGCATCCACATAATAGATCGACTCCTTCAATAGTAAGCCTGTTCGATGCTAATCCTTCGATTTTAGCGCCCATGGAAAGCAACATTTTCGTCAATTGTTGCAAATATGGCTCACAAGCGGCATTATAAATAGTTGTTTTGCCTTTTGCTAATACGGAGGCCATCAAAATGTTGGCTGTACCGGTCACAGACGCTTCGTCCAATAACATGTAAGTTCCTTTCAAGCCTTCGGATTTTACTTCATAAGCCTGACGTTCTACATCATAAATAAAATCTGCGCCTAATTTTTGGATACCCAGAAAATGAGTGTCCAAGCGGCGGCGACCGATTTTATCTCCTCCGGGTTTAGGCGCCAAGGCATAACCGAAACGAGCAACCAAAGGGCCGACCAACATAACGGATCCTCGTAAAGAAGCGCTTTTTTTAAAAAAACCTTCCGTTTGTAGATAATCCAAATCAATATTGTCGGCGCGAAACGAATAGGTACCCGGCGACGGATGGTCGGTTTTAACACCCATTTCGCTCAAGAGAACAATCAGGTTGTTGACATCCAAAATATCCGGAACATTATGAATTGTTACTTTTTCCGTAGTCAATAAAGTAGCGCAAATTACTTGCAACGCTTCATTTTTAGCTCCTTGAGGAGTAATTTCTCCCGACAACCGGCGCCCGCCTTCAATTACAAAAGTTGCCATGATTGATTATGAATTATCTTTTGTGCATTAAGAATTTTTGCGTTATTTATTTTGTCTTCTTGCGAGACCTTTATTTTTTTTCATCAGGATATCTTTCGATTCGGTTAATTTGTGCGAATCTTCGTCCCGAACAATTCTTCCTTTCGAAAGATGCTCCAAGTCCTTGAAAATTTTGCTGTCGTCGACAACTTCTTTGTTCCAGGTAAGAAAAGATTTTTTCATATGATTGGCTAATAAACCAATAAGATACTCTTTTTGTTCGCCGGCTTCGTATTCGGTCGCTTTCCGAATCATATTTTCCAGATTCTTGCCGTAATGCTTATATGTGATATATCCCTGATTATAAGGCAATCGGTTGGGCTTGACATACAGATTTTCTTTTTTTATCACTTCGTAGGGATAATCGATATCCAAGGCAAAATCAGACATAATGGCCAAATGGTCCCAAAGGATATGTTTGAAATCGTTGACGTCGCGCAAGTGCGGAAACATATTACCCATAATATTAATAATCGTGTTTGCACATTGCGTCCGTTCTTCCTTGCCGGGAATAGAAACACAATAATCCACCATATTTTGGATATTCCTGCCATATTCGGGCAAAGCCAAACGCTTTTCTTGTGTATTGTACTTCATCATTATTACCATAGCTTATTCTTTATATATTTTTAATTTTTCTTTTCCATTTCTCTTATAGCTTTTTCTCGCACTTCGATAATCCGGTCGCACCAGCGATCAAATTCCGGATCTTCCTGTTGGTGTTCGGGATGAGCGAGAATATAATCAATGGTTTCTTTTACACCCTCGTCAAAACGTTTTGCGGCGATAAAGCCGGGTACCAAACGCTTGAGTTTTGTGTTATCAAATACCAACGAAATAGCTTTATCTCCCAGCAATCTACCGGTAAAATCATAATCGCTCGTGGCAGCTAAAAATTCGGACGAAATATGAACCGCTTTCAAGGGAACGTTCAAAGCGCGTGCGATGCACTCATAGATTTGATTCCAAGTAAGCGTTTCATCCGAAGTGATTTGCACAGCTTCGCCTAAAGCGCGGACATTCCCCACAAGCCCTACAAAGCCTTTCGCAAAATCGCTGTTATGCGTCATTGTCCAAAGCGATGTTCCGTCGCCCTGAATAATCACCGGTTTACCTTCCCTCATCCGCTTGATTACTTGCCAATTGCCTTTTTGCCCATGTACAGCCAGCGGAACCGAACGTTCGTCATACGTATAACTTGGACGAACGATGGTAATGGGGAACCCTTCTTTGCGATACAATTGCATCAAATAATCCTCGCAGGCAATCTTATTGCGCGAATATTCCCAATAAGGATTTACCAGTGGCGTTGACTCCGTTACCCTATAATCGGAAAGAGGTTTTTGATAGGCCGACGCCGAACTGATAAAAATGAATTGCTTGGTTTTAGCTTTGAATAAACGGTAATCCCGTTGTAAATGTTCGGGAACGAAAGCAATAAAATCAGCGATACAATCGAAATCCAAACCTTCAATCAAAGCAGATATTTTCGCTTCATCATTAATATCCGCCAATAAGGGAATAGCACCTTGAGGCAGGGCATCGTTTCTGTTACCTCTGTTCAAAAGATATAGATCATGGCCCTGAACAACTAACAAACGCGAAATAGCTGCGCTTATAGTCCCTGTGCCTCCGATAAATAATATTTTCATAAACTGTAGTTTAATTTATTTTGCAAAAGTACATGATAAAAATGAATTATCTTGTTTAACGGCGAACAAAAGTTTATGATTTTCCGGGGACATTTACATAATAATGCGGCGACAAAATACTAATTCCGGCTTCTTTAAATTTATCCTGTATATTCTGCCGCAAATCGCTGCTTATTTTGGTTGTCTTATTGGCGTCGTTAATGAAGACATTGATTTGATAAACCACATTAAAATCGTCGAAACCATCTTCCAAAACAAAAGGATGAGGCGTTTTCATTACGTCGGGAGTAGCATCGGCGGCATCCAGCAACAACTGATGGACTTTTCGCCAAGGCGTGTCGTAGCCGCAAGTAATGTTTAGGAACAGAGTTAGGCCGCGCGTCCGTGCCGATTCGCTCAGATTAGTGATTTGCGAATTCATAATTGTGCTGTTGGGAATTGTGACGATTTCGTTTTTTATCGTCAATATCCGGGTGACAATCGGCGTTTTTTCAATGACATTCCCCACTATATTGTTGATTTTTATTCGGTCGTTGATTCTGAACGAGCGCATATAAGTGATAATCATTCCGGCAACCAGATTCCCGATGGCCGAACTCGAACCAAATGAAACGATTAATCCCAAGAAAACGGATACTCCTTGAAATACTTTTGACTGGGAATTAGGAAGATAGGGATAAATAAGCACGATCATGAAGGCATACAATAAAAAACGGGTAATGTTGTAAGTCGGCTTTGCCCAGTCGGGATAAAAACCGGTAATTTTCAAGCGTTCATCGGCGATTTCGTTGGTTAGATATTTTATTCCTCTAATTATATATTTGATAATCAGCCAAATTATTAAAATAGTAAATATATTGGGGATATAATTGGCTACGTTGATTCCTATTTTCTTTAATGGGTTCAGGATATAAGAAAACAATTGCATCGCCAGGTATTCGGTTTGAGGGAAAATGCTGAAAACAATCAGTATGGAAAAAATCAATTGAATGAATATGAAAATGTATCGTATAACATTCAACAAAGCGAACAATAATTTTTTCTGTTTATCTATGCTCAAAAATTCATAATTCTTAATGAAAACAGGTTTCAGAAAGCGTTGTTTGATATTGTCTATTTTGATTTTTAGTTTTTTGTAGAAGTGATTGGTTAACCGGATTAAAATGTACTGCACAAAAACGACCAGAATAAGAAACAGGATATGCTTGATTAATTGGACTAGACTGTATTTTTGCTTCAAAACCTCTAAAACCGAAACCACTCTTAGCCGGTATTCCCCAGACAGTTTTTCGCGGGGAGTATTCATCCACATCGCGTCTTTATCGGTTACGGAAACGATGACCTTTCCCTTATAGACAATATCGGTAAACGTATCTTCTTCAAGCAGGAAAACGGAATCCGGTTTTAAATCGTATTCTTTTCCTAAACGGAGAATGGCGTTCTCCACTTGAGCGGCTCTCCCTGCCGGCGAAAGTCCACCCTTATTGGCATAGATGTAAAACAAAGTATCTCCTTCTATCACCACAGGGATTCCGGCGGTTATGTTCCGCAACGAATCGATCCGGGCTTTTTGTTCTGTCCATTTGACCGAATCGGCGGCATAACCGGCCAATTTGAACTGTTCCATTTCCATGCGAAGATTCATTTCGTTCAGTTTACTTTCCTGCAACTGATCCTGTAATATTTTTAATTGAGAAGAATCGTTGCGCGAAGAATACTCCGAGTGAACGATATCAATCGAATCAGTGACTCCGAGTAAATGATCCGTTAAATCGATAGACGATTGTGCGTACAGAATTTGACCATGACATATCGAAAACAGGGAATAGAGGAAAAACATTTTACTGGAAAATTTCATACGAAAATGAGTTAACCAATTAACAGGTTGACGAATAAACGAATACTCATTTTTATGCTCTTGGGTGTTTGTTAAACAGGAATGTTTCATATGCGAATTATTTATAATTCAACTTTCACAAATGGCTCAATTTGCTTATTTTATAATAAAAAAATCAATATCTTGTTTTCGTAAATTAATAAAACACAGCATTTTAATATTGAAAAACAAAAATGATACGCAACAAAGTTAGCATTAAATTGTCATATTACACACAAATATGAGTTAATGTTTTTTCTGAAAGAAAAGAAAAAACCAAGCTCGTAAAAGAAAATCGCACAAACAATGCAGATCGTATCCTCTTTATCCCTTACTATTGAATTGGCGTTTTTCCACTACTTTTCAAATTCCGCTTTCAATGGCTGTTACGAAATATTTTCTTTCAAATAAATTATTAATTTACAAAAAAGTGAGTACTTTATCAAAAATATACACTCTTAATACTATAAAAATCTAAAATTGTGGAGAACAAACAAAAGCATAAAGAAAATCTCTCTATCAGTCGTCGCCTGCGTGACGACTTCCTTGCAGGCGACGACAATTCTTATTCTACTATTTACCGGATGTATGTCAATGATTTATATGCTTTCGGACTGTCGTTTCACGCAACCGCCGAACTGATAGAAGATGCCATCCACGATGTTTTTATCGAAATTTACACACATAGAAAAATTTTGGCAAACGTAGAAAATCTGAAAATATATCTTATGACTGCTTTTCGCAATCGGTTGCTATTCCGTATGAAACAATCGGCAATATATGTCGAAATGAAAGATAATGTTTATGAGATGGAAGAACATGACTGTCAAAGCCATCTGATAGAACAGGAATGGGAAACCGAAAAACAAGAATTGATGCAATGCTTGTTATCCAAACTGAACGGCAATCAGCGG
Source organism: Dysgonamonadaceae bacterium (assembly GCA_031275735.1). Taxonomy (GTDB): domain Bacteria; phylum Bacteroidota; class Bacteroidia; order Bacteroidales; family Azobacteroidaceae; genus Azobacteroides. The sequence goes on along the minus strand of JAISOJ010000091.1, from coordinate 9,426 downwards.
GAGGCGCTGTATCACCACTTCATCGAAAACTTGTCGTATAAAGAAATAGCCTCGGTCATGCACATTAATTACCAGTCCGCCAAAAATCTGGTTCACCGGTCAATTAATAAACTAAGGGCGCTTGTTGTAAACGACAAGCGATTTTCTACTTCAATATGGTAACAATATCATGTGTATAATGTATAAAGATTATTCAAAATACCAGGTTTTCGATTTTCTGCACGACGATTATTTTGTAGAAACGATGCTCCATCCTACACTTGAGAGCAGTATTTTTTGGAAAGTATTGTTTGAATCGGGAAAAATAGATGAAAACGTATTCCTTTCGGCTTATGCGCTACTGAAAGAATTACACGAACAAAAACCGGAAGTTCCGGAAGAACGGATAGAAATTCTCTGGCAACACATTACCGAAACCAACCGTAAAAAACAAATAAAAGCTAAACAAATCTGTTTTCTTCATTACTTGGCAGTCGCTTGCAGTATTGCCGGGATTCTTTTTTTTTCCTACCGGTGGATAGACGGTTTCAACCGAAGCGGGATTACTGATATTGCAAAAGTAAACAAGGTTCACACACAGTACCCCGACAATCAAATTCTGCTGATATCAGGCGACCATATCACCGAGATTGAAGGCACCCAGGTGAGCGTGGAACACGATACGGCAGGCGCCAGACTGAAAATCAATCAACAAGCTGTAAATTTTGCCCAAGCAAATGCCGAAGAAGAACAAACCCCGTCCAGGATATATAACGAATTAAGAGTTCCCTACGGTAAACGTGCATTTTTACGCCTGTCTGATGGAAGTTCTATTTGGGTCAATACAGGAACGAAAGTAATATACCCTTCCGTCTTTGCCGATGACATGCGGGAAATTTATGTCGAAGGCGAAATCTACGCAGAAGTGTTTTACGATAAAGACCGTCCGTTTTTTATCCAAACCTCTCAGCTTAATATCAGGGTATTGGGAACTATCCTGAACGTAACGGCTTACAAGGAAGACCTGAAAACCCATGTTGTGCTTGTGGACGGTTTGATTGACGTAAAACCGATTGATGGTAAATACACACTTGTCCGTCCGGACCAACTATTTTCATATTCTGAACAATCCTATGCGCTAACTACCGTCCAGACTGAAAATTACACATCCTGGCACAAAGGAATTTACCTGTTCAAAAGCGAAGCCATCGAAAATATTTTGTTACGTTTGGCTCGCTACTACAATGTCACGATGAAACTTCCGCCTAATCCAACGGGCATTACCGTATCAGGAAAACTGGAATTAAAAGACGATTTATCCCAGATACTAAACGGACTGTTGGAAATCGTTCCGATGAATTTTGTAAAAAAAGACAACGAATATATAATCGGCTATTATTAAATTAGTTAATAGATTATTATGAAAAATCATGTACGAAAAAAAGACTTCACAATCAAATGCTTGATATTCTTGTTAATTCTGTGGTTTGTTTCCGCCGCCATTCCGTCCGGAATATGTGCCCAGCAAGTAAAACCGCTGACAATAAAAAAAAACAATGCGACGCTGGAAGAAATCTTATCATACGTTGAAAAAGAAATGCAAGTTGTTTTCCTCTATGCCGACAAAGATGTCGATTTGTCGCAAAAAGTAACGATCAATCTGAGAAATTCGACCCTTGTAAAAGTTCTGGACGAAGTGTTTAAAAACACGCCGAATACTTATAAAATAGACGGAAAGCAAATTTATATTACAAAAAAAACAATAGCCAACGAAAGCAAATCGGACAGGATCGTCGTAATAGGTAAAGTTTCCGACGGATTCGGGGAAACAATACCCGGCGTATCGGTGTTTGTGCGAGGTACCGCCCTGGGTACAACAACAGATAAAAACGGCGAATTTACAATCGCCGTACCTTCCGACACTTGCGTCTTGGGTTTCAGCTTCTTGGGTTACCAGACCGAAAATGTGAAAGTTGGGAACAAGCGGGTAATAGCTGTTGTCCTAAAAGAAACGGTGGAAAACCTCGACGAAGTAGTCGTCGTAGCCTTCGGCAGGCAAAAGAAAGAAAGCGTCATTTCGTCTATCCAGACCGTAAATATGAAAGACCTGAAAATACCGGGCAGCAACTTGACCACTGCTTTTGCCGGTAAGATACCCGGAATTATTTCCTACCAGACTACAGGGGAGCCGGGAGCCGACAACGCCCAATTCTTTGTACGCGGCGTTACTACTTTCGGCTACAAAGCTTCACCTTTGATCCTGATTGACGGTTTCGAGGCCGAAGCCAACGACCTGGCACGTATGCAGCCCGACGACATTGAAAGTTTCTCAATCTTGAAAGACGCTTCTGCCACAGCCCTCTACGGACCCCGCGGGGCAAACGGTATTATCACCGTAAACACGAAAACAGGGAAGGAAGGCATCCTCAACGTAAATGCACGTGTGGATTTCAATATGGCTACACCTACCCGTACAATCGATTTAATGGACGGCGTAAGTTACATGAAACTCTATAATGAGGCATACCGCAACCGGAATATAGGCGACGCGAACCTGATAGACTGGTACAGCCAACAGAAAATCCAAAGTACTGGAAAGGGGGAATTCCCGATGCTCTATCCTAATGTAGATTGGTATGAAGAACTATTCAACAGGCAGACATACAACACGAAAGCCAATATAAACGTGTCGGGAGGCAGCAAAACCGCCACCTACTACGTGGCTGGTGGGTTCGACCACGAAACCGGCTTGTTGAAAGTAGATAAAACAAACAATTTCAACAGCAATATCGACATCAACCGCTTCCACATCCGCAGCAATGTAATATTCCGGTTTACCAAAAACACCTCGTTGGACACAAGGATACAGGGACGCTTCGAACGCTATAACGGTCCCGCAAGAACGGCAAGTGATATCTTCAATAGGGTGATGTGGAGTAACCCTGTGGATTTCCCTCCCGTATTTGCGCCTGATCCGCAACACGCCAACACGTCATGGACTCTGTTCGGCACGACGATGACAGGTGGCGACAATCCATACGCCGAAATGGTGAAGGGATATACCTCGCGCGACGATAATACCATTACCGCACAGGCAACCCTCATGCAAGACCTCGGCTTCATCGTCTCCGGCTTGAAAACACAACTAAAAGCCTCCATCAATATCTGGAGTAATTATTCCGCAACAAGGACATTCAATCCCTATTTTTACGCCATCATCGAAAGTAACCCGATAACAGGGGAGTACCTGCTGAAAAATACCAACAACGATGGTTACGCCTACCTTGGGGATATACAGCCCGTACGCGATTCCGAAGGACACTATTATTTTGAAGGACGCATCAACTGGGACAGGGAGTTCGGCAAACACTCGTTAGGCCTAATGACCGTAGGCATCATGGAAGAATACGTACTTGATGGCGCAAACGGTTCTATCTACGCCTCTTTGCCTGAACGCAACGTAGGTAATTCCACCCGTTTCACTTACGATTACAACCGCCGCTATTACCTTGAACTGGCTTACGGCTTCCACGGCTCCGAAAAATTCGGCGCCGACAACCGTTACGGTTTCTTCCCTACCGCCGGTTTGGGCTGGGTGGTTTCCAACGAGTCTTTTTGGGAAAATATAAAAAACAAAATCAGCAACCTCAAACTAAAACTTACTTATGGTCAGGTTGGTAATGACGCTATTGCCGGAAGGGAAGGACGCTTTTATTTCCTCTCCGAAATCACTATCGGGAGTAATAATGACGGATGGACTACGCCGGCTTATTGGGGGCAAAACTTCAGCCGCGCTTATGGAGGTTACGCTATCGATCGTCAGGCCAACCCGAACATCGGTTGGGAAGTATCTACTAAAGCTAATATCGGGTTGGAACTGGGACTTTTCAAAAACGAAGACCTGAAATTCCAAATAGATTTTTACCGCGATATCCGCGACCGGATTTACATGCTCCGGAGCCATATCCTTTCTGCTTCACTCGGTCTGACTTCCGAAGTAGGTGGGAATATAGGTAGGGTACAATCGCAGGGAATAGATACCTCGCTTGATTACTCACATTCTTTCAACAAAGATTGCTGGATGACCGGACGCGCTAACCTGACTTATGCCGTCAATGAATACGTTTATCTTGACGAAATCAATTACAAAGACAAGTACCGGAGCAAGAAAGGACAAAATATCAACCAAAACTGGGGCTTGATTGCCGAACGATTGTTCGTTTCTCAGGCTGAAATCAATGAATCGCCCCAGCAAACCTTTGGAGGTTACTACCCCGGCGATATCAAATACAAAGATATCAACAGCGACAACGTAATCGATGAAAAGGACATGATTCCCATAGGCTATCCCTGGATACCCGAAATTCAATATGGTTTCGGTCTTTCAAGCGGGTACAAAAAATGGGATATGTCATTCTTTTTTCAAGGAAACGCCCGCTCTTCCCTCATGATAGACGCCGCTGCCATCACGCCCTTTGCCGAACGACGTAACGCCTTACAGGTAATTGTGAATAACTATTACAGCGAAACCAACCCCGACCTTTACGCTTTCTGGCCCCGCTTGAGCGATGAAATATCGGGAAACAATACCCAGTCTTCCACTTGGTGGCTACGCGACGGATCGTTCCTGCGCTTGAAATCGGTAGAATTAGGATATAATTGGGATAAATTGAGCAAACACGGACTGAAAAACTTCCGCGTTTATTTCAGCGCCGAAAACCTGTTTTATATTAGCCCTTTTAAACTTTGGGACCCCGAAATGAGGACCAAGGATTCCGATGGAAACGTCACCGGATTAGCAAACGGTTTGACATATCCCTTAAACCGAAGGTTTAATGTGGGAGTATTGCTGAATTTTTAATTGAAAAGTGAAAATGAATACTGATATAAAACATTCATGTTTAACAGACATCCAAGAACATGTAAATGAATGGATTGCAGGTCGATCCCGTAAAGAATTCATAACTTATCTACGTATGAAAGATACAAATAACTTATCAGACTTAAAAGCAATTATGTCGATAAAATCCCTCAAATTCCTAATGGCTCTTGCCTTCTTGTTTGCAACATTTTCCTGTTCCGATTATCTAAACATTGTCCCCGACAATGCCCCGGATTTCAATTCGTTATTTACTTCAAAAGAATTGGCATACAACGCTTTAGCAAAGATGTACGCTTATATGCCGACCGACAACAGGGACATCGACCCTGTGCTTGCCGGCGACGAGTGGGTACATGAAGAAATCAACGACACACATAACGCTTGGTTGCAGGGAATTCGCTGGATGCGAGGATTACAAAGCGCTTCGTCTCCCGTTATCGGCTGGTGGTCGGGAGACAATGCACCTCGCCTGTATATCCCTATTCGCGAAGCCGACCTGATTTTGCCGCATATCGACGATATCCCCGATTTGAGTGCTAAGGAGAAAGCCGACTGGAAAGCCCAGGTCAAATATATGAAAGCCTATTACCTTTTCCTGCTGGTCAATACTTACGGACCAATTGTGATTTACGAAAAAACGGTATTGCCCGACGCCCAGCCGGAAGAAATGTTGCAACCGAGGCGGAAAGTGGAATATTGTTTCGACTACATCATCCGTTTGATGGACGAGGCTATTCCCGACCTGGAACTCCGCAGAGCAAGCAACGATTTGGGACAAATAGACCAGGTAGGCGCTAAAGCGATTAAAGCAAAAATAATGCTCTATCGTGCAAGTCCTTTCTTTAACGGCAGCAGTGACTATTACAAAAATTTTGTTGACCACGACGGACAACCGTTTTTCACGATGGAGGCGAAACCCGAAAAATGGAAAGAAGCACTCGATGCTGTCAATACTGCGCTGGAAGCTTGTAAGCAAGCGAATATCGAATTGTATCGTTTCGAAGGGTATAAATATGGATACGATTCTACGGCCGTCCGATTGAATCCCGATAATATGCAAACTTTGTATGATTTACGGATGTTGCTTGTTGACCCCTGGAATAAGGAATTAATTTGGGGGGCAAGCAATGTGAAAAACCAGGCAAGAGTATTTGTGGCAGCCAATATCATAAAACCCGACAAGGATGAATACGCAGGTCCCGGTCCCGCTATGAATGCGGATATGTGTTATAACCAACTTGGGGCTTCGTTGAATTCGGTTGAACGCTTTTATACCAATCACGGCTTGCCTATCGACGAAGATAAAACTTATGATATTGTAGGACAGTATGATATCGTTACCACTCCTGCACAAAACGATCCGGCATACTTGCCGCTGTACGGTATCATGCAACCCGCCGTACAAACCGTTCGTATGTACCTCAACCGTGAGCCGCGTTTTTATGCCGACCTCGGTATTACCGGCGGTTATTGGCGCACACATTTCGTTTGCATCAAAACCATGATGATGAACGGAACAGATGGCGGAAGGCAAATTTCTTTTCCGGGATATTATCTTCGTACAGGCATTGGAGTGCAAAAAGTGGGACATCCCGAATCGTTTGCCGGACCGTTGACAGCGCAAGTAATGTTTCCCTATCCGATTATCCGGCTAGCCGACCTGTACCTGATGAAAGCCGAAGCATTGAATGAATACTCAGGGCCTTCGCAGGAAATATATGACGCGATCAACGAAGTGCGCCGTCGGGCAGGCATTCCCAATGTGGAAGAATCTTATACGAATCCGGATTGGGTAAAACCCGGAGCGTTGAACAAGCATATGCTCAAAGACGGCTTGAGGGAAATCATCCTTCGTGAACGTGCCGTTGAGTTTGCTTACGAAAACGCAACTTATTTCTGGGATATGCGGCGCCACAATCGCGCTGTTGCGTGCTTCAACAAAAGAATGCGGGGATGGTCGCCGCTTAGCAACAATGCTGCCAATTTCTTCAAACTTGCGGAAATAGACGAAAACAGGGTATTTACTGAACGCGACCAACTGTTTCCTATCAGTATTAAAGAAATGGAAATCAATACAAATTTGATTCAGAATCCGGGATACTGATATCTTAATTGAGAATTAAAAATTGAAAATTATGGGACGAAGGAATTTAAAACAAACACTATTATTATCGGCAACATCTATTGTACTGCTTGGAGGATGCGCCGAAGGCGAACGTTTCAAACAGGAAACGGACGCAATACCTCCGGAAAAACCTATTTTTTTGTGGTCGGAGCCGCTGAATGGCGGGGCGCGGATTTATTACAGCCTCCCGACGGACGACGATGTACTGGGTATTGAAGCTTCCTATACCACCGAAGCAGGCAAAGTCTACTCTTTTTTAGCATATTACACACAAGATGCAGTCGATGTATACGGTTTCGGAACTGTGGGTAAACATCCGGTCAGCCTACGCACAATTGATCGTGCCGGAAATAAATCGGAAACAATCGTACAGACAGTTGACGGCGATAGCTCGGTCATCGATTACGTAAAAGAAACGATGGCGCTCCGGCCTTCCTTCGAAGCTTTCTTTGTACAATGGAAAAATATACTTCAAAAACAGACACATGTATCGGCGAATTTCAGTTATACGGAAAATGGATCTGCCTGCGAACGCTCTGTCGTTTTCACTTCGCGGACGCCGGAGGAAAACCAGGTTATCAAGGGATTGCCGGTTACCCCCGAAACACCGGTGAAAGCTTCCATGCAAGTGGAAGATGTTTACGGTAATTCTGCTTCGATGGACTTCGGAACAATCAACCTGCTGTCGGACCGTATACTGCCTAAAGAAAATTGGAAACTGCTTCCTGCCGATACGATAATGGGTGGATACCGGCAAGCCAACGGTAGCCAAGACGATGGACAGATGTACGAAGTAATCGACGACAAAAACGATTCCGAAGGACTGAAAAATTGTTATGTCACCCGGGCCTCCGTCCCCTGGAATATTATTATCGACCTTGGGGCTGAGTACGAGCTTTCCCGCATTGTTATGCACCAGCGCTATACCTACGACGGAAGTGTACGCGGCGCATACTACCGCGCCGATAATGTGCGCTCTTTCAACCTCTATATCTGGAACGAAAAAACAGCCGCCTGGCTGCCGGTATTGACAGGCGCAAAAGTAGAAACACCCTCTATTGCCCGTATGGATGAAGATTATGTAAAGTGGGGAAATGCAGGCGATATGTTCTATATTTATCCTAATAATCCCGGATATACGCCGCGAACCCGCTACGTCTGTTATATGGCGCTGTCCGGCAAGTATATATCGGAAATAACGCTATATGGGAAATAATAAAAATTACGAATTAAATATGAATACAATGAAAAAAACAACCATTCTTGTCTGCTTATTTTCATTTTCGTTCGTCTTGACGGCTTGTAACGATATGTACGACAACGTAGAGAAATTTGCTCAAGGAGAAAATGCTTATAATCTTAATGTCAAACAGTGGCCTGTGAGAGATCCTTTTATTTTCGTGGATAAAAATGAAAAAATGTATTACTTGCATGTAAGTGAAACATCGTCGATTGGCGTATATAAGAGCAAGGATTTAAAACAATGGAAGAAAATAAGCAAGTCCTTTGTTCCCGATCCTGCTTTTTGGGGAACCAAAGACTTTTGGGCGCCGGACGTCATTTTTTATAAAGGGAAATACTATTTGTTTGTAACTTTCAGCAGTGTAACCCAAAAGCGGGGAACCGGCATTCTGGTTTCCGATACCGTCACAGGACCTTTTAGGCCTTTGAAAAACGAAGCAAGTACTCCAACTAACTGGACTTGCCTCGATGCTACCTTGCATATCGACAGCGAAGGTAATCCCTGGTTGCTCTATTGCCACGAGTGGATTGAAACGCGAGATGGACAAATGGTCGCCCAACGTTTGTCTCCCGACCTGAAAGAATTTGCCGGCGAACCGCTTGTCCTCTTCAGTGCAACCGAAGCGCCCTGGGTAGGATCTATTATGCTGAACGAATATGAAGCAGGTTATGTAACGGATGCTCCTTTTATATATAAATCGCCGGTTTCGGACAAATTGTTTATGCTTTGGTCGAGTTTCGACAAAAACGGTAAATACGCCATTGGCCTGGCGGAATCGAGCAACGGAAAGATTGACGGAACATGGACGCAACACCCGCAACCGCTCAACGACGACGATGGAGGCCATGCCATGATCTTTGAAGACTTAGACGGTATCTTGCGGATTTCCTATCATGCACCGAATAACGATTCACGCATTGTGATTCGCAGGATACAGGAAGAAAATGGCGCTTTGGCAATTCTCCCGGAATGATTTTGTCACGAAGTCACAGAAAGGCAAGCCTTCGCAGCGACGGCTACATAAAATTAACTTAATATCTTTATTAAACAATTTAAAATTTTATTATTTATGAGAAAATGTAACTATTCAGCCGTAAAAAAAAGCAAGGCTTTACCCACTAAAATTAAAAAAGTTTCGTTTAAATAAAATAACGACAAAAAAAGTGCAGATAGCGCCTGATATTACCCTGTTATTAA
>JAISOJ010000070.1 GCA_031275735.1 Dysgonamonadaceae bacterium | reverse complement strand
ACGCAGTCGCTACGCTCCTTTGGTCGACAGGACGATGACTCCATAAAAAATGAGGGAGGGGACAGCACGATACGCCGTCATGTCGACCGAGTGTAAGCGAGTGGAGACATCTAAATCTCAATTTTCGTGCGAATTCTATGATATTTACCAAAATGCAGATTGGATAATATGTGACAGTAAAATTATTGCATTAGGATTAAAATATTTAGGTACTCCTATTAAAGAGGCTATTCCAGGTTCTTCACTTTTTCCTGCATTTTGTGATTTTCATAAAACGAATCCAAGTATTCGAATATTTTTATTAGGAGCAAAGGAAGGAGTTGCGAATAAAGCAAAAGAGAAAATAAACAAACGCATTGGTCGAAAAATTATTGTTGGCGCTCATTCACCTTCGTTTGGATTTGAAAAAGATGAAGAAGAATGTTTGCAAATAGTTGATAAAATCAATCAGTCGGATGCAACGGTACTGCTTGTAGGAGTTGGGTCTCCGAAACAAGAGAAATGGATATTTAAATATAAAGACAAACTCCCGGCTATAAATTTGTTCCTCCCTCTTGGTGCAACAATAGACTTTGAAGCGGGTCACATAAAAAGAGCACCTGAAATTTTTCAAAAATTAGCATTAGAATGGCTATACAGAATGATTAGGGAACCTAAAAGATTAATTAAACGTTATTTAATAGATGATATTCCTTTTTTTTATTATTTATTTAAACAAAGAATGGGATGTTATAAAAACCCATTTTGAGTTTATACACAGAAGGAGAGAAATTTGTACGGATTGCCAATGCAACTATTTTCTTAAAACCACTTTCTCAAAACGGAAATTCCCGTCACTATATCTTTTTTCCAGGATATAAATACCTTTATTCAAGGGCAGGGATTGAATATCAAAACGAGTATCCGAAAAATAAATCAAAGAACCTGTCAGCGAATAGACTTTGACAGATTCAACTGTTGGAATCTCCATTATATCCGCAATCGAAGTAACCGTATTTTCGTCAAAACCGGCGTCAGCATCCGAAGCATCTTCTGTGGAAGCGCTTCGAAGAAGATTGCTTGATCCGGTAACCGTAAAAGCAGTTTTGCCTGCATTTCGCCTACTTCAATTCCGTTTTCTTTTACTTCTGCTTCGGTGGGTATCCCGGGCAAATGATTATTTTCTTGAATGTGATGTTTTACTTCGTTTAATGTGGGCAGTTGGTAGTTTTTGGAGAAGACAAAATCAGGCCAAAAATTAGTAGAGACAATTTTTAGTTGATTGGTAGTGACTGTGCCTTTTACAGTTAATCCGGAAGAGGAAAATGCCGCCGTCGGTTTGGATAATGCGTTTGTTCTTATATATAAACTTCCACCGGCAGAAATATAAGAATCTCCTGGTGTGTTTCCCGAAATAAATTCTAATCTTAAACTGCGGTTATTATCATTTTTGTCACCTAAAACTAATTTCTTATTTATCGGTAAATAAAAGTTATTACCAACACTGACATCCCCTTCTTTGGCAACAATATTTCCATATACTGTTAATGTCTTTTTTAGAGTTGCACCTGCTATTCCGCCAATGTTAACATTTCCATTTTTATCAATACCAACAACAGGACGAGAACCTTCACTACCACTATAACCTCTAAAATATAAACTGCCGCCATAGTCAATATAGGCATCTCCAACTCCATTCGAGGATGTCCCTATAAACTGAAGCAGTAACCGTTTAGTCTGATCGGTTTCACTACCTAAAACTAATGCTTTATTGGATGAAATAAATATTTTTAATTAGTTATTGATATTGAAATATATTCTTTGTTTTTTGTTCCCTTCTATTTTATAGTATTTAAATCACTTTTTTATACATTATTTTACATTTAGACACAAATCTAAATCACTTCAATTAAAAAATCCTACCAAAGCAGAATATGAAATAGCCTGAATGTTATTTTTACTTCTTATTTAGTTCTAAATCGTCGTTGGACACTTGTATTTCTTCTATTTCACTTATTTTACCATCAGCATCATACATCAATGTATAGGATTTTAAAAAAAGATTATTGTTCTTTTTAGTAAGTACGGTCATTACCAAACTGTTATTATCCGGCAGGTAACACTGATAATATTTGTCGGTTTCACATCTATCAGGGCCATCGCATACATATACGGGGTAACCAATTTGAGTATAAGGGCCAGCCTCCTTAATGCATTGACGATAATGGATATGCGCATTAATAGAAATATCAATATGAGCGTTATTAAGTATTTCTCCTCCTATCTCAAAATAAGGATTAATTCTTCCACCCAGATTTTGATCTTTATCATTGGGGTTGACTTCATCTATTAATTTACCGTAAAAAGGGATATGGTGGATTAGTACCCTTTTCGCTGCATTTTTGAATACTGATTTTTCCACTAAATTTTTTATATATGCTTTCTGTTTCCCGCGATATTCCTTGAAATATGCGTAATTCAACGTATCCCCATTATTAAAGTATTTATAATTGACTTCATTTTTTCCGCTGAACCCTGTGTCAAGGAATAATAGTTGTGTATCACCCAAACTCATTGTTCCATAACTTATACCATCATGCACAAATTCGATGTAATTTTTCAATAAAGATGCTGCTGCGCCATCGTATTCATGATTACCCGCCACATATATGGATGGGATGTAATTATTTTTAGTAAATTTTGAAAAAATACCAAGCCAATGGATAATATCTTCTTCTTTAGCAAAATTATCGAAACAATCGCCATTAAAGACCAACAAATCATATTTCATCGTATCTATTATCGGAGATATTTTCGGGATAAACGCATCGAGAGCTTCTCTGAAATAATATGGATGCAAATCATTAAATATCAGCATTGTAAAATTCGTATTACTATCTTTAAGCGTAGTAAATGAATATACATCGGAATAATGTTGACTTCCAGTGGATTGCGAATTGCAGGGAGGAAATTTTGAACATACCCGATAATAATATTTCGTTCCGGGCGTCAAATTATTAAGCTTAATCCGGTGAATCAGCGTTTTTGTTGCTGCTCCATTGACTTTTGTTGCCGTACCCTTCGCCACTTTCGCCGAATCCGTACCGTATTCGACAACTCCCTGACAATCCAAAGACGTTACCCAGCGAACAACCATACTGTTTTGAGTCGGCATTTGCAAATAGGGGATAGTCCGCATAACCGTGCAATCATCACCAGCTTTTATTTTCCCGAAGGAAAATGCAATGAAAAACGCGATTGCAAGCGTTTTAAAAATGTTTTTTCTCATAACGTTTTTATTTTATTTAGTTCACAATACTGACAAATGTTTCCTTCTATCTGGTCTTTTGGAGAAACATACAGCTTGAAACCGATTTGGATTTTATCGGTTTCATCCAATTGAAGATCTTTGCTGTATAAATCAAAGAAATTATAATTCAATATTTTACAAATTTTCTTCAATAAGTCGGCATCTATCTGCTTCCCTATATGCAATCGCTCCTTTTCTTCGGGAAAATTGTGGTTGTTTTCATCTTTCATCGTTATAAATTAAAATATGTTACAAATATATTTATATTTATTCATATAATTATAAAAAATTCTATCCGATCCGGATAAAAAATTATCCACTTAAGACAATCTTATTGAAAGGTTTATTTTTTCCCATCTTTTATCTCATTGTTACTGAAGAAAGTATTTTTGCGGGTAAATAATCATAATTACAAAATAGTTTCGTAGTTTTGCCTGACAAAATAGAGTAAAAATGTTAAGTAAACACAAAATTAAGTTTGTTAAATCGTTAGAGAAGAAAAAATACCGGTTGGAATCAGCTTGTTTTCTTGCAGAAGGAAACAAATTAGTTGCTGACATTCTCCCTTTTTTCGATTGCGAATTACTGATAGCCAAAGCATCCTGGTTGGCTACGCAAGGCGATATCAACGTTCGGGAATTGTTTGTAGTCGACGACGCTGATATCTCTAAAGCGAGCTTGTTAAAACATCCGCAAGATGTAATAGCCGTTTTTCGGCAACCGAGTTATTCTCTGGGAAAAAAAAATTTAGCGACTGAACTAACATTAGTTTTGGATGGTATACAGGACCCTGGCAATCTCGGAACGATTGTTCGTTTAGCTGATTGGTTCGGTATAAAAAATATTATCTGTTCCCCTGATACGGTAGATATTTACAATCCCAAAACCATACAAGCGACAATGGGCGCTCTTGCGCATGTAAAAGTGTTTTATATCCCATTACCCGGATTATTGCAAGATTTGAAAGGGGTTCCCATTTATGGAACATTTTTGGAAGGCAAAGTTATTTACGAACAAAAATTAAGTTCAACCGGATTAATCGTTATGGGAAATGAAGGTAAAGGAATCAGCTCTGAATTGGAATTATTAGTGAATAATCGCTTGTATATCCCTTCTTATCCCCTTGATTCGGAATCAACAGAGTCGTTGAATGTGGCGGCAGCTACGGCAATTATCTGTGCGGAATTCCGTAGACAACAAATCTATTCCGTCTAAATGGTAAAGATTAACCCGCTCCCCTACGGTTATTTTTTCAAGTTGCATTTGCCTCAACAATTCGAAAAAACCAACTTCCGGAAATTGCTTCAGAGAATCTTCTATGATGTTAAGTAATTCATTTGCAGAAGAAAATGTATTTTCTTTCACTATTATAATTATGCCGCTCAAAAAAATAATGGAAGCAATTTCATTTTCCAATGGATTTAGCTTCCTGAAATGTCTGCCTTCACTTAATTCTATCCAATGAAGTTTATATAAATTATTGACAGGCAAAAAGAGATAATGAGAGGCAAAGCGTATCATTAAACCGGAGTTACCATTTGAAGTTAAATCCAAAACTAAACAGTTCGATTATTTGGAAATAGCCTAATTTACTATCCTTTATTACTCCCTGACTGTCGTCGAATCGAGGATAAAAATACAAGCGCGTAGAGAAAAACCGGTTGAGCAAAATGTTTATTTCATTTTCCGATTCAATAATTGTTTTTTCATAATTAGTGAAAAGTTTGAAACGAGAAGAAAATGTTATCTCGCGATTGAAATTAATAATTAATTTGGCATTAATTGTCGAGCCTAAATCCATCAAATATCGTTTACCTTCTTCTGTGCCGTATCTTGTCGGATCGACATTTTTATTTTTCACATAAATATATTGGAAAGAAAAAGGCGATATGTCGGCAGATAAATCAAGTTTTTTATATTTTTTTTCAGGAAATAATTTTTCTAACTGGTATTTCATACCCAAAATACCTACGTTGATCAAAATCGGCGACAACCAAGAAGATATGATTTCTTCCGAATTTTCCTTGTAATTATTAAACAACTGTGTTTTGAATTCTACATTAGTAGAATAAGACCATCTATCATTGAATGCACGTATACCGAAATCGCCATAATAGCGGATTAAATCATCTCCGATCTTAAAACTGCGTAAAGTGTCAACCGTATTGGTATGAAAGCTTAATTTCCATTCAATGAAATTATTAAATTGTTTATTGTCTTTTTTATAATTAACGGTATAATTTTGAACGCTTAACAAATTAAGATTTCCTGTTCCTCCATTGTACCAGTTCTTGGAAATATGATTCTGTGAGAACTGTATCAAACTGCTTCCGCTTTTTTGCCAATATTTATTTTGATTTTTAAAAATTTCAGATACCGTAATATTCTCAATGTCGGGATTATATCCGATTTTAAAAATGTATGAAAAAGGATTCGGTTTTACTTCGACAATTCTTTCAACTTCTTCCGGGAAATCATTTTTTGTATATTTAATCAATTCCATATGATTATACTGAAGGATCCGGTAAGCTTTCGTTCTTAGCCGATCGACGTATCTTTTTCCTTCTGTCCGGATTTGGATAGGCTCCGGGACAAAGAGTTTTTTATTATTTGCTTCCAACAAAGGAGGTTGTTCGAGTTTAATAGTCAGATCATTCGTAAATTTTCCATCAAAAACAGGAGGAAGTAAATATGGATTAGCGCCAAAATCTTCAAACGAACCCGAAATGGAATCTAAAATTAAAGAAGCAATATCTACATAATTAAAAATAGATTCCGAAAAAGTGAATGTAGAATCCTTTTTATAAGGAAAAAGTGATCCTTCTTCCCTATAAATATAATTTTCTTTCTCTTTTCCTTGATTTTGCGAAAGAAGAAAACAAGGATGCAGGAAAAAAAGAATGCCCACAAAAACGAAATTTCTTTTTGCCTGATTAAAAAACATCATAACTAACAGTTTGAGAGTTCGAATTTACATATTTATTTTGTTATAACAATAGAATTTTCCGTATTATTAGGAAATATTTTTATAAAAAATATTTTATTGATTATCTAATTATACTTCACGAGGAAATAATTTTGCGTTTGTACAGGAGACAGAAGGAAGGAAAAAAGGAAAAGAGAAATCACCATGTGTTTTTTACAAATAACAAAATGATGCGCATCTCTTCCTCCTGTCTCCTCGTATCTTTACAACATCAAAAAACAGCCGCAAGGCTTAGTTTCACAACTTCTTTGCGGCTTTAATTTTTTAAATATGAAAAATTCTGTAGTTAACCGCTCAACCTCAATTGTTTGAGGCTGAATACTCCGCCAAGGTACCATGACTACAAAATTAGCCGGAAATTTTTATTTTTCCTATTTCTAAAATGAATTTTGACAAATAGATGTTTCTATCGGCGAAAAGGCGGTTTCACCACCACCGCTTCAACATCTTTGTTGCGGATACGAATAAAAATAGTTGTTCCCAAGGCGGCATACTCCGGTTTCACATAGCCGAAACCTATTCCTTTTTTAGTAGTCGGAGCAATCGTCCCGGAAGTAACCGTTCCTATAATCTCACCAGCTTGATTGACAATCTCATAGCCATGACGAGCAATACCTTTGTCCGTTATTTCGAAACCGGCTAATTTACGAGGAAGTCCTTGAGTTTTTTCTTTTTCCAACAGAGGACGAGAAATGAAATTATTTCCTTCGGTGAATTTGGTAATCCAACTCAAACCGGCCTGCAAAGGCGAAGTTGTGTCGTCTAAATCATTACCGTACAAGGGGAAACCGGCTTCCAGACGCAAAGTATCGCGAGCGCCTAAGCCGATGGGTTTAATTCCAAATTCGGTTCCGGCTTCAAAAAGGGCTTTCCAAATATTTCCCGCATATTGGGGGTAAAAATACAATTCAAAGCCGCCGCATCCGGTGTATCCCGTATTGGAAATGATCACATTGTCAATACCGGCTATTTTTCCGGTAACAAAAGCATAATAAGGAATTTTGGTTAAATCGATATCCGTCAGTTTTTGCAGGGTCGACAAGGCTTTCGGTCCTTGAACAGCTAATTGAGCTATATTGTTGGAAGCATCTTCCATTTCGGCGTTTTCAATATTGTTTTTCACGCACCAATTCCAATCTTTCTCAATATTCGAAGCATTCACTACCAAAAGGTATTTTTCTTCTTCGTAATGATACAAGAGCAAATCATCTACGATTCCGCCTTTATCATTAGGGAAACATGTGTATTGCACTTTTCCAACCGGTAGATTGGCAATGTCGTTGGACGTAATTTTTTGAACGAAGGAAAAAGCTTTGGGACCTTTAATCCAAAATTCACCCATATGCGATACGTCAAATACACCGACATGGTTTACTACAGTATTGTGTTCATCAATAATACCCGAATATTCAATGGGCATATCGTATCCCGCAAATTCATGCATTTTCGCGCCAAGCGCATAATGCGTTTCTGTAAAAGGAGTTTTTTTCATATATATTATTTTCGCTTACTTATATTAGAGAGACTATTTAATTCGATTATTTTCACAATTACTTTTACTGCCTTTTCCATAGATTGTACAGGAATCCATTCGTAACGTCCATGGAAATTCAAGCCTCCGGCAAAGATATTAGGACAAGGTAAGCCTTTGAATGAAAGTTGTGCGCCGTCCGTACCGCCACGAATCGGATGAATCAAGGGCGTAACTCCCACTGCTTTCATTGCTTTTTCGGCTAATTCGATGATGTGCCTTTTCGGTTCCACGATTTCGCGCATGTTGCGGTATTGCTGCTTGATTTCCAGTAGAACCGTTCCTTCGGGATATACTTTATTTAAGAAAACAGTCGCATCTTGAAGCAATTGCAAACGTTGTTCAAATTTCGTTTTATTATGGTCGCGGATAATGTAAGATAAAGTAGCTTCTTCGACTGTGCCGGTAATTCCGGTCAGGTGAAAAAAACCTTCGTAACCCTCGGTATGCTCGGGCCGTTCCTGTTGAGGAAGCATTCCGGCAAATTGCATAGCAATCAAACTTGCATTAAGCATCTTGTTTTTGGCATAACCCGGGTGTACATTTAAACCTTTAATTTTGATTTTAGCGGCGGCAGCATTGAAGTTTTCGTATTCCAACTCTCCTACTTCGCCACCATCCATCGTATAGGCCCAATCGCAATCGAAAAGTGCAACATCGAATTTGGAAGCGCCCATACCGATTTCCTCATCGGGATTGAATGCAATGCGGATTTTTCCGTGCTTGATTTCAGGATGGTCAATCAGGTATTGCATAGCCGTTATAATTTCGGCAATACCGGCCTTATCGTCGGCGCCCAAAAGCGTCGTTCCATCGGTTACAATGAGGTCTTCTCCGACATGTCTTAGCAATTCGGGAAACATTGCTGGCGAAAGCAGAATGTTTTCTTTTTCATTGAGGATAATGTCTTTCCCATTGTATTTTTCTACAATACGAGGTTTTACATTTGCTCCCGACATATCGGGACTGGTGTCCAAATGGGCGATGAATCCGATGACAGGGATTTTCTCTTCCGTATTAGCAGGTAAGGACGCCATCAGGTAAGCATGTTCATCTAAAGAGATTTCCGTTAAACCCATAGCCTCTACTTCAGCCTTTAGCGCTTTCGCCAGATTCATTTGCTTTTCTGTACTTGGCGTGGTAATAGCCGCTTCATCCGATTGGGTATCGAAAGAAACGTAGCGTAAAAAACGATTAACAACTGACATATAACAATTATGTATTTTATAGATAAATATGAATTATAATCCAGGAATGAAAGAATACAACACCGTTTTTCTTTTCAACGATCCACATTCTTCTCCCTTAAATTATTTATTCAAAAAGCATATAATTATTTATTTGGTAAATTTTTCACAAAGATATGCATTTTTACATAACAATTTATTATTATTTGTGTTTTTATTACTTCCTTTCTCGGGTCAATTGCTACAATAATGTATAAATGAACAAGGTTTCAATAATTAGATATCGATTCATAATCCTATACGGAACGCTTGGGTTTTATCTTAAATTTACAATAGATCGATAATCCAAGTAATAAGAAAATAACGGCAAACGCCTCAATATGAACTGTGCGGGATTCTGCAATTAATTCATAATCGTCTGCTGTGAAGCGTAAAGCGTCTACTTTCCATACCAAGGTGTCTTGCCTGTTAACAGGTGCATTGGTATAGGTAATTTTTCCGGGAACAATTATTTCATATTTAATTTCTTTACTATACAAATTATCAATGAGATTTCTGAAGCGCTCGCTTTTTTTTACTACCAAACTATCGATTTGTTGATGGTTATTTTTGTACAAATCAGAAAAATAACGAGTATTAAAACAATTGTCTAATTCACGATACAGACCGACAATCACTAATTGTTCCTCATCCGTAATAATTTTATCAGAAATCAATTGGAACAATGTATCTTTTGCCGATTGAATTTCAGTAACGGGATAATTATTTCCTGAAAGTTTTTCAAAATCGCAGATCGCTTCCCAATAGGTTTCGTAAATATTCCGGGCATACCATTTCCAGAATTGTTTTTCAATCGTTTCCATTTCCTCTTTCAATTCTATGCCATTCATTCCGGCATAGGTCGAAAAATCGCCTTGAAACCATAGTTTTTGTTCGGCTTTGTTCAGGTATTCGTCAATAGATACGGTTATTTTTCCTGCAACAGTCGGGTAAGTGATTTTATAAGAATAATAAGTATAAAACCAGCGGAATCGCTTCCGAAAAGTTTCCACCGGAACGACGAGCGGACGGAAATCATCGTTTAGCGGCATTGTCATGGCTATTTCATCTGAAGAGTTAAAGGTTTTGGAGACTTTAACATTGTAAGAGTCGGTTTTATTGTTTGTATTCAACGACGTTATCCTCCAACTGGAATCCATCCGGAACAAATACGGGTTTTTAGACCAATCGCCCGACAAAAAAGCCGAATCGCCTTTTGCATATATTTCCCTTATACAAGAGCCGTTAGGGCGAATAATTGTGATTACTTTATAATTCGTGGCACACGAAGTTATACAGATAACCACAATACTTATCGCAAGCGCCAAATTGATTTTACGGCGAATATTGTTTGAGCCTGTCTGTTTCATAAAGTCCTTATTTTTTAGTGATTTATCTTTTGTGTAAGCATATATAATTGTTCTTTTCTTGCTTTAGCTTCCATTTTTTTCCGGATAACAACAGTTAACACTTTCTTTTGCCCAGTTATTTTTTTATCTTTTTCAAAATCGACGACTTCCTGATAAAGTCCCGAAGTCATTGATACGGATAATAAGCGAGAAGTTCCTTTTTCTTTCGAAGAAAAAGTCTGCGGGTAAATGGTTTCGTATATAAGCACGCAAAGCATAAGAACAGCAGCAACGTTTGAAATCAAACCTGTAAAGTACAAAAACCGGCTTTTCGGTTTATTAACAGTCGTTTCCTCTATTTTTTTGAGAACAGTTTGAGTCAACGCATCCGGATGGTCTAATACCGGCGAAGCAGTTCTAATTCGTTCTATCCAATTTTCATATGTTGTTTTTTCATTTTCCATGATTTATGATGTTATTGCGTTAATTTTATCCTTAATATTTTTTCTTGCCAAATAAAGATTACTCTTTATTTTGTTTTCTGAAAACCCTGTTATGTCTACAATTTCTTCCACATCCAATTCCTCAATCTCTTTCAGTGTGAAAATGAGCTTTTGTTTCGGCGAAAGCTTGCCGGTAAAATATAAGATCAATTCTTTTAATTCGTTATTGATAACCGAAGCTTCCACGTCTTCCTGAGAAATGATTTCTAATTCCGTAATTGTATCGGGCGGGTGGGTCGCTTCCGGAAAATGTTTCATGGAACGAAGTTTGTCGTAACATAAGTTGCATGTTATTTTATAAATCCAAGTCGAAAAACGGTAGTGTGATTTATATTTGCCTATTTGTAACCATATTTTGACGAAAACATCCTGAACGATATCTTTTGCTCGGTTATCATCGCAAAGTAACCGGAAAGCCAATCGAAAAACAAGCGGTTGATATGTAAGCATCAAAATTTCGAAAGCTTTTGTATCACCCTGCTTGCTGCGGTCGATCAATTCCTGTATTTGCTGTTGCGTCATAAAAAATAAAAAGCATTTATTTATTATACGTAAAATACTAGGCAAAGTCGAAAATGAAAATGCAATCTATGGATTTTATCAAGCAACAACGCTTAATCTGCCATTAACTTACGGTACCGTACCCGTTTCGGTTCTGTATTTCCCATACGTTGTTTTTTGTTTTCTTCGTATTCAGAATATGAACCCTCGAAGAAAAACACTTGCGAATCGCCTTCAAAAGCAAGAATATGTGTACAAATCCGATCTAAAAACCAACGATCGTGGGAGATCACCACAGCGCAGCCGGCAAAATTTTCCAGACCTTCTTCCAATGCTCGCAAGGTATTAACATCAATGTCGTTAGTCGGTTCGTCAAGCAATAAAACATTTGCTTCCGATTTTAAAGTTAAAGCCAGATGCAAGCGGTTTCTTTCTCCGCCTGAGAGTATGCCGCATTTCTTTTCCTGATCTGCTCCGTTGAAATTGAATCTTCCCAGATAGGCTCTTGCATTGATTTCTTTGCTTCCTACGCGGATAAATTCGGTTCCGCCGGATACGACTTGAAATACTGTTTTTTCCGGATCAATATCCGTATGGCTTTGATCTACATAACCGATCCGCACTGTTTCACCCAGGTCGAATGTGCCTTTATCCGGTTTTTCTTGATTCATAATCAGCCGGAAAAGAGTGGTTTTCCCTGAACCATTCGGACCGATAATACCTACAATACCGTTTGGCGGAAGCATGAAATTTAAATCGTCATATAGCAACTTGTCGCCATAGGCTTTAGCCACATGAATCGATTCGATGACTTTGTTACCCAAACGAGGTCCGTTTGGAATAAAAATTTCCAATTTTTCTTCCTTTTCTTTGGTGTTCTGGTTCAACAACTGTTCATACGAATTCAAGCGAGCTTTCCCTTTGGCATGACGCGCTTTAGGAGACATCCGCGACCATTCCAGTTCGCGTTCCAAAGTTTTGCGGCGTTTACTGGCTTGTTTTTCCTCTTGAATCATTCGAGTGGTCTTTTGTTCCAGCCAAGAGGTATAATTGCCTTTCCATGGGATTCCTTCTCCTCTATCCAATTCGAGAATCCATCCCGCCACGTGATCTAAGAAATAGCGGTCGTGCGTGATGCAAATCACTGTTCCTGCATATTGCTGCAAGTGCTGTTCCATCCAGTCGATCGATTCGGCGTCTAAATGATTGGTAGGTTCGTCCAACAAAAGGATATCCGGTTGCTGCAACAAAAGCCGGCATAAGGCTACGCGGCGGCGCTCACCTCCCGAAAGGGTTCGAATCAGTTGCTCTTCCGGCGGACAACGCAGAGCATCCATCGCTCGTTCCAGCTTGCTGTCGATATTCCAAGCATCTGTTGCATCAATCTTGTCTTGTAATTCGGCTTGACGAGCAAACAATTTGTTCATTTTATCTTCATCCTCGTAATATTCCGGGAGACCGAATTTTTCATTGATCGATTCATATTCTTTCAAGATATCCGTAACTTCCTGAACACCCTCCTGAACCACTTCTTTTACTGTTTTATCGTTGTCCAATTTAGGATCTTGCTCTAAATATCCGACCGAGTAGCCGGATGAAAAAACGACTTCGCCCTGGTATTCCTTTTCAACTCCGGCAATAATTTTCAAGAGTGTGGATTTACCCGAACCATTCAAACCGATAATCCCTATTTTCGCGCCGTAGTAAAAAGAGAGATAAATATCTTTAAGTACTTGTTTATGTGGTGGAAAAGTTTTATTTACGCCCACCATGGAAAAAATAATTTTTTTATCGCTATCCATAAATATTGCTTGATTGTTTTAGATTTTATTTGCAAAGATAAAAAATAATTTTTACCTTTGCCGTCGCTTTTAAAAAAGCGACCGGAGATTCATTAGCTCAGCAGGTAGAGCACATCCCTTTTAAGGATGGGGTCCTGGGTTCGAGCCCCAGATGGATCACAAATAACTGTATTTTTCTCTGACACTTCAAAAAAAGATTTAGCCTTGATTTATTTTGTTTTTCTTAATGCTTGCAATAGTTATTCTTCTCTGCACGAAACATTCAATTTTCTTAATGCATTACGTATTTTTTCATAAGTTGTTATCCGGGCAGAAATTAACGGTAGACGGAGTTCTTTTTCAGCATATCCCATTATATTCAGTAAACTTTTTACTCCGGCAGGATTGCCATCAATATTCAGTAACTCAAACAATTCCATGAAATTGTGATGAATCGCCAAAGCATTGGCATAATCACCCGATAAAGCCATACGTACCATCTTTCCAAATTCTTTAGGTAAAGCATTTCCGATAACCGAAATCACACCGACGACTCCCAAAGTGATTAAAGGGAAAGTAATCCCATCGTCGCCGGAGATAATCTGAAAATGACCGGGTTTATTTTTGATAATATCACTCACTTGAGTTATATTGCCGGAAGCTTCTTTAATTCCTATTATATTATTGAAATCATGAGCAAGTCGTAATGTCGTTTCCGCACTCATATTTGTACCTGTTCTCCCGGGCACATTATACAATATCAAAGGCAAGGGAGTTGCTTTAGCTATATGTTTGTAGTGTTGGTAAATTCCTTCTTGGGATGGTTTATTATAGTAGGGAACAACCGAAAGAATAGCATCAATTTTATGATAATCAATTGTTTTTAATTTGTCAATGACTGCTTGTGTATTATTTCCTCCTATTCCTAAAATAACAGGAATTTGTCCATTCACTCTGTCGATAATTAGTCGAGTTATTTCTTTTTGCTCCTCTTCGGTCAAAGTCGGC
The DNA here is from genome assembly GCA_031275735.1 of Dysgonamonadaceae bacterium. Taxonomy (GTDB): domain Bacteria; phylum Bacteroidota; class Bacteroidia; order Bacteroidales; family Azobacteroidaceae; genus Azobacteroides. The sequence goes on along the minus strand of JAISOJ010000070.1, from coordinate 17,426 downwards.
GTTTCGGCAGTTGTTCCTAAAACGACCAAATAATCTGTGCCGTTCTGTAATTGATAATCTATTAATCGCAATAAAGCAATGTAATCAACATCGCCGTTTGATTTGAAAGGAGTGACCATTGCTACCCCCATTCCCTTAAGATTGATCTGTCTCATTGAAGTTTGAAAATGATAGGCAAAAATACGAAAAAAATATGAATTATGAACCCTTAAATCTGCAACCTTTTTAATGGATTATTATTCAATCAGATGATCGCAGGAGGCACTATCGCTTTGAGCAGTGTAAGTATAGTGATTAGCAGCCTTCGCTTTAATCGTTCCTGTCGCAGGAAACGCAATGTGCATTCCGGCAATGGGAATATTATTCTTTGATACATAATCTAGTATAGCTAAACGGGTTTTAACTGCTTCTGCCGGATTTACATCGTAAGTTACGGCTACTTGTGGATAAGGTATCTGAATCGCCATTGCATGGGTCAAATCGCCCCATAGAAGTACTTTATCTTTACCTGACTCGATCAAATAAGTTGTATGTCCGGGAGTATGTCCGTAAGCGGCAATGGGTTTTATCCCCGGGAGCAAGGTTTCCGTAATTTTCCCCAATTCATTGGGATTGAACAATATCAATTGTTTTTCATAAGCTTTGATTACTTTACGTGCAAATTCGAAACCTCCGCGATTATTTTCAGGAAGACGATTCATTGCTTCGTCGCTCGTCCAATAATTATATTCTTCCTGAGGAATATAAAGTTTTGCATGAGAAAATAAACGTATGTCGTTTTTGAGTAATCCGCCAATATGATCGCCATGCATATGCGTAATCAAAATAGCATCGATATCGTCGGCAGTTAAACCTAAGTATTGCAAGTTACTAAAAAGCAGGCGTCCATATCCTGTGTCAAATAACCAGTTTTTATTATCGGGTGTTTGCACCAAAAAAGCGTTACTTGCATTAGGGAAAGTACCATCAGGAATATATTCTGCAATCATTTCGGACGTAGCGCCAATTAAAATGCCGGTATTCCCTTTTTGTTGTCCTTCGGAAAGAAGATAAACTCTGTATTCGCCTACCGAATAAGAAAAAACATTGTTATTTTCCTGAGCAGTAGCTAAATTTGCTACAATTACCATACTAAATATAAAAAGAATAATTTGACGTTTCATAATGTGTTTTTATTTAAATTGAACTTAGCAAATATTAATACAGCTTATAGCGGAAAGTAATCGTTCCTGATTGGTTATTATTTCCCGTTATCGTGTTGAATTTAGCTTTTTTGGCGGCTTCCATGGCCGAATTTCTCATAGATGAATTAGTGATGTTCGTTCCTTTGCCGATTTCAGCAGAAATGACTTTTCCTTGCGGATCGACCGTTATATTAAGTACGATTGTTCCTTCTTCCTGTATAGAATACGCAGGGCGGGGCAATCCGCCCGGTCCCAGTTTACGCCCAGCCAAATCGTAACCGCCATAATCTCCTACGCCTACATAAGAGCCCATAGGAGCATTTCCCTGTAAACTTCCTTGATTTCCAATTTCTGTAGGTGCAGTCCCCTCGCTCCCGTTAGACGCTTCACCGACGCCAAAAGCGCCTTGCATTTGGGCCTCGATCCGTCGTAGTTCAGCTTCCTTCTTTTTTCTTTCCTGCTCTTGCTCCAAACGAACTTGTTCGCGCGGATCTGTTTTCTGTTGTTTGGCAACATCGATAGCCGCCGTTGACTCTCTATTTTGAACAATTGCGGAAGGAGCTATTTCCGGTTGGTTTGCTACTGTTTCCGATTGATCCATATTTTCAACCTTTTCGGCAAAATCCGTTCGCGTACTTCCTTTTGTTAGCGGCTCAAATGTACCGGAAGCCCAGTTTACAACTCCAAAATTAACCAAAATGCCCTGTTCCTTCGGTTCTATTTTAGTTAATAAAAAAGTAAAACGAAGAAAAACGTACAGCAGTCCGCAAAAAACAGCAGAACCGATGTATCCGGAAATTTTCTGTTTGCTGATTATCATTTGGGACGTGTGACCAAAATCATTTTAAAATTATTCTGATTAGCTATATCCAAAACTTTCACAACTTCTGCATAAGGAATCGTTTCATCGGCATACAAAGCCACGTACAGATCGGGTTCATAGGTATAGCTCTCTTGAAGAAAAGGTGTTATTTCTTCAAAAGGAACTTGTTTATCCTTATTTTTCCCCGAGCCGACATAATAATTGATATACTTGTCGATAGTTACCCGAATCAATGGTTTAGCAGAAGTTTGCTGTGCACTTTGCGGCAAAAGCACTTTAATAGCATTAGGCACTACTATCGTAGAAGTAATCATGAAAAATATGAGTAGAAGAAAAATCATATCTGTCATGGACGCCATGCTAAATTCCGCACTTGTTTTGTGTCGTCTTTTAATCGCCATAACCGATTAATTAGTTGGTTCGTTCAGTAAATCCATAAATTCCATCGTGCGTGTTTCCATTTTAGAAATCACCCCGCCTACTCTCGAAACCAAATAATTATAGGCAAATAAAGCAATAATCCCCACGATCAATCCGGCAACGGTGGTCACTAAAGCTTCGTAAATACCGGAAGACAATAATGTGATATCCACATTACTTCCCGCATTAGCCATATCAAAGAAAGCGCGTACCATACCTGTAACTGTTCCTAAAAAACCCAGCATAGGCGCGCCGCCGGCTGTCGTTGCCAACCAAATAAAACCTTTTTCTAATTTAGCAACTTCTATATTTCCTTCATTTTCAATCGTTACCAAAATATCGTTCATCGGTCGACCCAACCGGGATATTCCTTTTTCAATCATTCGCGAGTAAGGCGTATTCTCTACCCTGCACAGATTTAAAGCGGAATCAATTTTACCCTCGTGAATGTAGTCTTTTATTCGGTTCATAAAAGTAACATCTTCTTTTTTTGCCTTATTAACCACCAACATCCGTTCTAAAAATATAGCGACGGCGACAAACAGTAAAAGAAAAATAGGAATCATCAACCAACCTCCTTTTAAAGCTAAATCCCATATATTCATTTTAATCTCCTGAATTTCAGGGAGCTGAGCCGGCATGTTTTCCGAAAACCCATCTTGAATAAAAAGTAACAAATTCATACTACTATCCTGTTTTTTTAGATCGAATATAAAAAATGACTATTTTTGCATAAATATTAATTACAGATTACAAAAGTAATCGATTCATTTAATAATTAAAAATGTTTCGTGAAGAATTCATATTAAATAATTACGCCGCCCTCATGGAAAAACTGAACGAGTTCAGCAATATGGGGAACGAAGGGGCAATGATTGTATTGGAAATCAGTCCCCGCGATTACATGCTTTCACAAATTGTTCATTTGGTAGAGCAAAACAACGCCAAAGTACTACACGTTTTTTCTTGTTTGGAAGAAAAAACGTCTAAACAAATTGTTATTATTAAAATTGATTTGGAAGATGCAAGTTCGATTTTAAGAAGTTTTGAACGGTTTAATTATACGGTACGGTACTATTTGCAAAAACAAATGTTAAACGATGCAACATTGCAAAGCCGTTTGGACGAACTGATGTATTATTTAGAAATGTAATATGAAACAATCATGTTTAACAAACACCCAAGAGTATGAAAATGAGTATTCGTTTACTCGTCAACTTGTTTACTCATTTTCGTATGAAACATTCATAGTTCATAAATTTATTTTCGTATGAAAATAGGCGTCTTTGGCAGCAATTACCAAATAGGAAAACAAAACTACATCCAAACGCTTTTTACTCGTCTGAGAGAATTAAATATAGACGTCTGGGTAGAAAATTATTTCTACACCTATCTTTTTCAACAATTCGGTTATGCTCCGAAAATAACGGGGCTAATCGATTCCGGCAAATTTCCATTAGATATAGTATGTAGTCTGGGAGGCGACGGCACATTTTTACGAACAGCCGCTTGGGTAGGACGACAAAATATTCCTATATGGGGAATCAATACCGGTCGTTTGGGTTTTTTAACCGATGTCCACGCAAAAGAGATCAACAGCGCTTTGGACGAAATTGTAAGCGGAAATTATAATGTGGAAGAAAGAACCCTTTTGCAAATGGAGTCTTCCCTCTTGTCGTATGGGGATTATGATTATGCGTTGAACGAAATTGCCATCCTGAAACGAGATACCTCCTCTATGATAACAATACAAGCTTATTTGAACAATGAATTTTTAACCGAATATTTGGGCGACGGACTGATAGTGGCAACTCCTACCGGTTCTACGGCTTATTCGTTGAGCGTTAATGGCCCCATTCTTGTTCCTCAAACCAATAATTTTGTATTAAGCCCTGTAGCCCCTCATTCATTAAATGTACGACCTTTGGTTATCCCCGACAATTATAGTATTCGTTTGAAAGTAGAATCGCGCTCCTCTAACTTTTTGGCGTCGTTGGACGGACGTTCCCAAGTTTTTCTTTCAGGCAACGAATTGTTTATCCGAAAAGCAAATTTTACAGTTAAAATCGTCAAAAGATTTAACCGGAGTTTTTACGAAACGCTGAGAAATAAATTATTATGGGGAACGCAAGTACAACCGACAGAAAAATTATCTTAATCGAATATTTTAATTCTTTATTTCCGTTTTTTTAAAATAATTATAAATAAAAATGATTGTTTATCAATTAGATACAACATAACGTCAAAAATATTCCATAATTCTTAAAATAAAATTAATGATAAATGTTATTAAATATTAAAACATTTTTCTATTTTTGTCGTTAATTTTATAAACAGGAACTTATTTTTGATTTAAAGTGAAAGGCAAATATTTATTTATAATGTTGTTTGTTTTTATTTTTACAAGTTGTAAAAATAAAAATGCATTTATTATAGCCGGCGATATCTCTAACCTTATTTCCAATACCTTGTATTTAGTTACTACTTCAAACGAAATAAAAATCGATACTATTTGTGCAATCGATGGAAAATTTGAATATATTTCTTCCTCCGATTCGGTTATTCCTATTTTGATTTATATGGAAGAAAAAAGCGCTTGGATAACGGCTTGGGCTAAAAATGGCGATACCATCCAGATTGAAGGAAATGTTAATTGCCCGGAACTGATTACCGTTAAGGGAAATGAAATTAATAATCTTTTAACGGATTTCAAAACAAAGCATAAAACCCTTATTCAGGGACGTTGCAATTTGGTTGAAGAAAGACCATCCAATAATCTAAAAATAAACGATTTAGAACAATTGTTAAAAACTGAAGTTGAAATATTTATTAAAGAACATCCAACTTCGATTGCCAGCTTAGTGCTGATCCAAGATTACCTTTTAGTAGATAATAATAACAAAGAAAAAATAAAGCCTTATCTATCCTTGATAGAAGGAGAAGCTAAAAACGACCGGTTCTATAAAAAACTAAGCGCTATTGTAGAAAGAGCCCAACGGACAGCAATAGGAAACCCTGCGCCTGATTTTTCTTTAATTAGCAACAAAAATGATACAATATCACTTGCAACTTTCAAAGACAAATATTTATTACTCACTTTCCAAGCTTCTTGGTGCGACATTTGCGATAAAGATTACCCTGCCTTAGCAGATATCCGGAAAATTTTTCCAAAAAATAAATTGGAAATCTTGACCATTGCTTTAGATGAAAACAAATCCGATTGGGAAAAGCTGGCAAAAGAAAAAAAAATCGACTGGTTGCAAGTTACAGACACTCACGGTTTGGCTTCCTCCATGGTTTCTTTATATAATATAAATACTATTCCCAATAATTTTTTAATTGATAAAAAAGGCATTATCTTTGCCAAAGATATTTCGACCGATAGTATTAAAACGATATTAAATGAACGCATTAAATTTAAAAGTTGAAAATTAAAAGTTTCGTTTCTTACATAAGATACGTAATTTCTCATTCTCAACGTTTAGTTTTGCAATCTTAACTTATAACTCCAAAACCTATGTTAGCAAAAATTTATGCAGCTGCGTTACAAGGTGTAAACGCCACAATCATAACGATTGAAGTCAATTGTAGTAAAGGAATCAAATTTTTTTTAGTTGGTCTGCCCGATGTGAGTATTAAAGAATCGCACGAACGAATTAATTCCGCTTTGAATGTAAATGGACTAAAATTTCCGCGTAACCAAATCGTAATTAATATGGCTCCTGCCGATATCCGGAAAGAGGGCGCCGCTTACGATCTCCCTCTAGCTATTGGAATCTTGGCCGCTTCGGAAAAAATCAAATCCGATGGAATAGAAGATTATATGATGATGGGCGAATTGTCTTTAGACGGTAGTTTGAAAGCCGTACGAGGCATTTTGCCCATTGCTGTCAAAGCGAAAGAAGCCGGTTTCAAAGGATTGATTCTTCCTAAAAACAATACCCGGGAAGCGGCGGTGGTTTCCGGAATAAAAGTGTATGGAGCAGAAAACATCATTGATGTTATCCGTTTTTTTGATGAAAAAAAGGAATTGGAACAGACTATTGTCGATCCTGGCAAAGAATTTTATGCCAACCAAACATTGATGGACTGCGATTTTTCGGATGTGAAAGGACAAGAAAATGTGAAAAGAGCGATGGAAGTAGCTTGCGCCGGTGCGCATAACTTGCTCCTAATTGGTAGTCCAGGTGCAGGTAAAAGCATGTTGGCCAAACGAATACCTTCTATTCTCCCTCCTTTGACCTTGAGCGAAAGTCTCGAAACAACCAAAATTCATTCGGTCGCAGGTAAAATCAACCATAACGGATCTTTGATCGCTATTCGACCTTTCCGGAGTCCGCACCATACAATCTCAACAGTAGCCATGGTCGGCGGAGGCTCTTACCCTCAACCGGGAGAAATTAGTTTATCGCACAACGGCGTTTTGTTTTTGGACGAAATAGCCGAATTCGGCAAAAATGTTTTGGAACTTTTGCGCCAACCTTTAGAGGATAGGAAAATCACTATTTCACGGGCAAAATCGAGTGTTGAATATCCGGCAAGCTTCATGTTGGTTGCTTCTATGAATCCTTGTCCATGCGGACATTACAATAACCCAAGTAAAGTATGCGTTTGTTTGCCCCAGCAAGTCCAGAAGTATTTAAATCGCCTATCCGGACCTCTGTTAGACCGAATTGATATTCAAATCGAAATCGTACCTGTTCCTTTTGAAGATATTTCCGATATTCGCCCGACCGAGTCGAGCGAAAGTGTTCGCAAACGAGTCATTGCCGCCCGAAAAATACAAGAAGAACGGTTTACGCAAGAAGAAGGCATTTATTGTAACGCTCAAATGAATACCCGTTTGTTACGTAAACATGCCCAACCGGATAAAAGCGGTTTAACGCAATTGAAGAATGCAATGGAACGTTTGGGGTTGTCTGCCCGCGCTTACGACCGGATTCTACGGGTAGCCCGCACCATTGCCGACCTGGAAGGAACGGAAGCGGTACAGTCCCATCATATTGGCGAAGCAATCAGTTACAGGAATTTGGATCGGGAGAATTGGGTGGGGTAAAACTAAATTCGCACCCACAGTATTGTTGGTTGTAGAATCCGTTTTCTGTCAGTAATATCCGGCGTCTCTCACTCAATCCGCCTTTCCGCCAATTTTTCTCCAAAAACGCTATACCGGGAAATTGAGCAACTGCCCACCGACCGGCTTCTGCAATTTGTTCCGGATTTTTCCACCGGGAAGAAGACAAAGTTGTCGCAATTGAATTAAATCCTTTCTCGTACGCCAACCGGACGGTTGCTAACAATCGTATCTTGAAACAATTCAAACAACGTAATCCTCTCTCCGGCTGGTCTTCCATCCCTTTGATTGTGTCCAGCCACATAGCATGGTTATAATCTCCATCAATGAATGTAATATTCAACGATCGAGCATATTTTTGTAATTCTCGCTTTCTCTTTTCATATTCTTCCTTGGGGAAAATATTGGGATTGAAAAAAAACAATACCGGACGAATTTCGTTTTTTAGTAAATATTCTATAACTGCAGCCGAACAAGGAGCGCAACATGTGTGAAGCAAAAGCATGATTCCGTTTTAAATTTTCTGCAAATTTACAGTAAATAACTCGATAATCTTCATGTTTCGTTTACGACTTTTGTGTCATACCCTTTCTCTCTTAAAACACATACGGAATCAGTCGTTTCGTCCGTTTCATATACGCTCGGGTAATGTCATAAAATAGCAGAATAAATGATTATTTTTGCAGGAAAAATAGCAATCAATGATTCATATAACAGATATTACCTGTCCACACTGTGGAAACAAAAACATAGTTAAGCTGTATTAGTCAAAATTTAATCTGACAATGGTCGATGTCTTCCAGCGACAGATACAATTCGTATTCGTGATGCTCTCTTGTCCCACAATACTCCGTACCCTTGTCCGTTAGCATATGTAGCAGCCGCAGGGCGTACTGCTCGAAGAAAGGGATTATCCTGGCGTTGAGTAGGTCTGCTGCTACATGCGCATTTTTTCGGTCATAGAGCTTGGCAAATGGTTACGCTTTCTGCCGCTTTGGGAATGTTGCCATATTATGACGGAGACAAATGCTGCGTACTCCGCCGGGAGAGACCGTTATGCCCTGTTTCTTCCGTTGGACGCACGGATTTGTCCCAACGCAGGATTGGATATGCCTATTTCTCCAACCGCATGTGCTATGTACGCTTCCACCCGGTTTAATAATAATGGCTTGCGGAGTGATATTTCCTCTACTGCCAGTTCAACGCCCTGTTCGTATAACTCTTTGAAACGGTAAAAACTGTCCCGGCTGTAACCAATCACCTTGCATGCTTTCGACACGTTCCACAACATCGTGGCTAATTCCAATAAGTCTGATTAGTTCTTAATAAGTTTTTGTGCTGTTCTCATTTTCTAATCTATTTGTTTATTACAAAATTAATCTTTTTTTGTAACTGTCGGATTAAATCTTGACAACGTACTGATTGCTTCTAATGTGCAAATATATACTGCTGCCCTCCTGTAGAATTAAGCGATAGATTAACACCGGACTGGCACGAAGGAAGCTCCGAATATTTTTGCCGGACTTTCGCTCTTCCGGTTACTGTGGAAGACGGTTGCTGGATCGGTGGAGGCGTTATCATCCTGCCCGGAGTTACAATTGGGAGAGGTTCCGTTATTGGCGCCGGAAGCGTGGTAACCAAAGATATAGCGGCTAACAGTTTGGCAGTTGGAAATCCTTGCAGGGTAATTCGTAAATTGAATAGAGGACAAAATAATGATTAAACTGGTCGCTTTTGATCTGGACGGGACAACAGGAGATGCTATGCCACTGTGTATCAAATCTTTTAAGGATGCCGTATTTCTTTATTCCGGCAGGGAACTGTCTGATGAAGACGTTGTCCAAACTTTCGGATTAAGCGCAGAAGGAATGATGCAGAAAGCGCTTGGCAAAGATTGGGAGGACGCTGGAAGATTATTATATACAGGGCAAAGACCTCTTTATTACAGTCCCTGCCAGGATGACTACAGGATGTTTTATGCTTCCACAGCAAACTGATGAGCCAACTGAAAATTGCCAAGCTAAAAAGGAGTATATTAAACGATTTTAAGCGCATCGAAAGAACCGACCTGCTTATCCTTGATAATTTAGCAAGCCTTCGATTCACAGGCACGTGGGATACTGATGGATATTATAGAAGACCGGAATCAAAAACGATCTACGATCATTACTTCGCAACTCCCGGTAAAAAGATGGTACGACGTAATCGTTAGTACACCATTCCCTGAGGGTAGAACTCTTTGGCGAATCAATAAGAAAAAGGAAAAATAAGAATGAAAACAACTATCGTTGACAAATTATGTGGAACCAGACATAGACCTGTTGGGATTTATATGTATTTTTGCAAACTCAACGTACCACATCTTGTGGGTTTACTGACAAAAAATAAAGTTTAAATCAGGCTGAATCTTCTGCTTTTTTACCCCAATCCCGACGACAACTTTTTACTGTTGGAACGGCATAACTTCAGGGGATTACTTTCCGCCGTTTTTAAGGGGTCATTTTTACCATTTTTTACATTTAATCAATAGTTGTTTTTTTTGCAAAAAAAATTCACGCTCGCCTCAATGACGAGCGTGAATCGTTTCAGAAAGAAAAATAATTATTTCTTAACCACAAATTTATCTGTTTTTACTCCTGCCGGCGTTTGAACCGTAATGAAATAAAGTCCCGGAGCTAAACTGCCGGTATTCAGTTTATATTCGGAATTGTTTATTCCCTGTTCCCTGTATACCGTAGCCCCGGAAGCATCGTAAACCGAAACTTTTTCTATCCGCTGATTAGCTACGCGCACCCACAGCAGGTCGACTACCGGATTCGGATAAAGCTGCAAGCTGGGATCTATCGCTTTCACTTCGGGAAGGGCGACCACATTCTTTCCAAAATTAGGACGGATATGGATGAAGCCAAAACCGTTGATCAGTTCTAATCCTATCCCGAAATCGCCGTAGAAATACCCGTTCGGATCCGCATCGTATGCAATAGCTATGTTATTATTGGTTAATTGCTGTACGGCAAATAAATACTTGCCTGGTTCCAGTTCGGTATCGGGAACGTCAAATACGATTGAGCTTCCGGCCAGACGCGAATGTACCTGTGTAAAGTAAGGTTCGCCCAAGACCAGTTCGTCGTCGACTGGATAAACGGCAATACCAAAATCATCACTAATGCCGTAGTCAAAAAGTCCTATATTTATGCTGGTCAGGACGTCTTTTTTCACAAGTTCGTATATAAGACCAAGCATAGCTGTTCCGTTATTTGCTCCTATACCGTCAAAAAAATCGGAATCAATGTTGTCCCATACATAAGTCGAGTCGGAAATGGCTTTCTGAATTTGTATGATATTATCATCCGGATTCGGATCGCTGGCTTCGATACTTGCCTTGAACTGCAAATTCAGGGGGCCTATCGGCAAGGCGGGGAGCGTAATGCTGAGCGGTACTGCTTTTACTTCGTCGGGAGTTGCAAGCGTAAAGTTAGCCGTTCCAAGTGAATTGTTATTCAGTTTCAACTCAACAGAACCGGCTTCTGTGCCGGTACCCCGGTTTTGGACAAATACGTTGAAGGTTTTTTCTCCTTCTATCTGTTGGTAGAAAGGTATTTTACGGGGCAAGCTCGGTGATTCAATCCCGTTAATGCGAACGTCATGTTCTCCAAAAACGGTTACCGATGTTTTGAAAATACCTAAATCGCCAATCTCTACAGGGAAAATACCGATAACATATTCCCCTGCTTCGGTAATATTCAGAACAATTTCGTCTTCCACCTGACCATCGGTATATTCATTGAAGTATTCTTTTACCGGCGTCCATCCGGCAGGATCAGTCCCCGAAAGGCCGTAGGCAACATAGAAATCATCTGTAAATATAAACCAGCCGGCCGCATAAGTGTATGTAAAACGGTAATTGCCCGGTTGCAAAGCGATACAGCGGGAAAGCAAGGGGTAATAGCCGGTCGGGTACAGGCATCCGTTATAATCGTTGGCTCCCCAGACGTTGGCTCCAGTGGAAGTCCAGTCGTTGCGGTCTTCCGGATTCGCAAAATCGCTTTTAAACGGAAGTTCCGTAACCGGGGCATAATGGGTAAGCGAAGCCGAAGCGCTATTGTCGGATGTATTTTCTTCGTTCGGGGTGGAAACGGTCATTACAATTTCATAATTTCCAAGCGTAGAAAAATCAGCCGGTTGGGTGAAATAAACTGCTTTAGACTCCAAGACTCCTATCGCCTCGTTAAAGGTTTCGGAAACTACCTGACCATCATTTACCTGATAAGTCAGCGTAAATTCCGAGACAGGTTCGTTACCGTTATTTAGGACAGTAGCGCCTAAAACAGAACCAGAAGAAAAGTTGCAGGAAGAACCCGGCGTTAACAAATTGGCAAACGTAAGGTCGGGAATCCCTACAAATACGCCTTCGTCGACAAAGATATTATCCAAATCAAGCGCCCATCCATTTACATCGGAATAGTAATAGAAGGCTACATGGTAGTTTCCCGCTTCCGGAACTTCGAAGTTGATCCCGAATGTCAACCAATCGTAATGGAGCGGCAAAGTATAATCTGCCAAAACCTCCATCTCTTCTACATTGGCAGAAGGCCCGTATAAGACCTTTAACGATTCTGTTGCTAATGCCATCGTCTGGAAAGTAATATGGTAAGCTCCCGCTTCCGGGAAAATCAACGGATCGCTTATCAAATAGTTATCGCCCGGAGCCGAAACTTGTAGTGCGCCGACGCCTCCGTCCGCATCCACGTTCAGATCATCATAGAGCCAAGTGTTATTAGCATTATCCCCATCAATAATAGCCCAATAGTCCGTCAAATCGTCGGGACTGTCAAAGCCGCAGTCAAAAGGTAAAGGCAAAGGAACGCTGTGTTTAGCTATTCCTGTCAGCTGATTATTGAGAGAGTTCATATCCTCTTCATAAGTTAGCCATGCCGTCACGGTATACAGGCCGGCCTCCGAAAAATCGGCTTTCGCGTTGAAAGTATAGGTAACTTCGGCGCCCGGGGCTAAGGTTTCTGTGTATGTTTCCGTAACCGTTTCCCCGTCGTTGATCCGGTAGGATAATTCTACGGAAGAAACAGGCTGCGTACCGACATTCGATAAAACGACGCCGATCTCTTCACTGTCCGTCAAATCGGGTGAAGCTTGCGGCAAGACGAGCTTGGTAAGCGCGGCATCGATGGGAGGATAGTACTCGACAAGATAGGCATACTCGATAATAAAAATGTACTCATACCCGGCCTTAAATGAAAAATCGTCTCCAAAAGCCGGCTCTTCCGTGTCGTACCAGAGACAAATATAAATGTCTCCGTAATTTTGATCGGGATTGAGGAAAATAATATCATACAGGCCTTCCGACACGTCTATGCTTACTTCATCGTCGAGTACCATTACCGGGTCGATCACATCAGCGCTTGCTCCTTCCGGAATGGTATATTCGCACATGTCGTAAAGCTCTTCAAAGGAAGAAATTGCATACAGATCTATGGCATGGTCTGCGTCCATCAAGGCTTGAAAGCCGGTCCCATCCTCCCAGGGGTCGCCAATCACTTTCAAAGTAATGGTGGCGGCGTCCTCGTTGGTCGATTTTACTACGCTGGGATGACCAATTTTGTAAGCCGGAGTTCTTTTCACAGGTTCTTTTTTACTTTCCTTGGCCCGGAAAATTCCTTGCTTTCCTGCCGCATGGTTTTCTCCGTCCCGAAGAACGATTTTCCCGTTTTCCCTGATTACAGACAATTCGTTTTTCTTATCCGCCTGCATTCTTTCATAGAGCAGGGGATTAACAGGAGTTTCAAGTTTGCCCTTTTGATTCAAACTTGCTTCTTTACCATGAACGCTCTCGATACGAGCGTTTGGTTTTGTATTTTGGGCGGCTATGTTTAATCCCAAAATAACGGCCAAAACCAACAGTGTAACTAATCGTCTCATAAGCTTTAAAATTAATTGTTAAACAATAAAAAAATCTATTAAAATCCTTGCTTCGACAAATTTTTACGGTTTCGGCTAAATTTGGAAATTCTCTCCGACAAAGGGGCTGTCTCAAAAGCCACTTGTGGTGACTTGTCATTGTGGGCTTGACCCGCAATCCCCTGAAAGACAACGCTCGTTTTTCGGGAGATCCCGCGTCAACCGCGGGATGACGCACTTTTGAAACAGCCCCTTTGTATGGATTGAAAAGAAACGAAGCCTGCTTTAAGCAGGAAAGTTGCTCTTGTTTATTTAAAAAGAAATGTTTATTTATTATATTACATACGTACGTACGTAACGAGTGTATTTTAAATGAAGGTATAAACGACGTAACTCTCTCTAACAAAAACCCCCTCACATCCAAATACAGGATGTTAAAGATAATTAACCGATTTCTATTTTCAAAAAAACAATCCATTTTCGTAACAGGTGTTTTTGTTCAGATCGAATGCAAATATAACACTTTTTTTATATTCTATTGAAAAAATGAAAGAAAATATTGTTTTTCAATGAAGTTGGATTGTAGAGAGAAGGGAAATAGGGAAGAAAGAAGAAAGGGAAATGTCCTTTTCCCCTTTCCTCCTTTCTCCTTCATTCAAATATCCGGCATATTTCGCGGTTTACTTCCCGCACCCGCGCTTCGTCCAGTTTGATTACTTTTCTGTCATAGGTAATCAGTCCGTTGATTTCGATTTCCACATCCGTGGTCTGCGTGTAAACGGCTGCCGAAAAACCGGCTTTGATCAGTTTTTTCAATTCTTCGGCATATTCGATGTATTGATTGGTAACCTCGTCCGCGTTTTTGAACTGGACATATCCCCAGTTTCGGTCCGGTTGCCAGAGATGCCCTTCCAGCGCCAGGCCGATGCCGCCGTATTCGCCTAACACATTGGCCCTTTCAGGATCGTACAGGTACATGGCAGGGCCGGGATAGTTGTGCAAATCCAGGATGTCGCCCGTTTGGTAAAAGTTGCCGCCGCTGGCCGGATTCACCAGGCGGGAGGGATCGTATGCTTTCGTCCATTCCGCGATTTCGGGCGTCTTGAATTGTCCCCAAGCTTCGTTGAACGGCACCCAGACGACTATCGAGGGACAGGAGTAGAGGTAGTCGATGATTTCTTTCCATTCCTTGCGGTAGTTCGCTTCCGATTCGGCGGAACGCTGCAATTCGTTTGCCGTGAAATAACTGCGGTTTTGCCAGTGGGGAGAGCGGTCGCCATTCGGCATATCCTGCCAGACCAGGATTCCCAGACGGTCGCAATGGGTGTACCAGCGGGCAGGCTCTACCTTCACATGTTTCCGTATCATGTTGAAACCGTAGTCTTTGGTTTTTTGTATGTCGTAGAGCAACGCTTCGTCCGTAGGCGCCGTGTACAGTCCGTCGGGCCACCAGCCCTGATCCAGGGGGCCGAACTGAAAGTAATCCCTGTTGTTCAACTGTAAGCGAACGATTCCCTGTTCGTCCCGTTTTGTTGCGATCTTCCGCATGGCGCAATAGCTTTTCACCCTGTCGGCGGGTTTACCGTTGTGGAACAGATTGATTTCCATGTCGTAGAGGAAGGGCGATTCCGGCGACCAGTGTTTGGCGTTCGGGATTGACAACTCCAGGGTTTGACCGGCAGCGGCTTTGGCCGAGGCAATGAGCGTACCGCCGTCCGTTATTTTCACTTCCACAATGTCGGACGTTTGGGCGTTTGCCGCATCCACCTGAACGGACAAACGGTTTTTGTCGATGTCGGGAACGGTTTTGACGGCTGCAATGTGTTTTTCGTTTACCGGTTCCAGCCAAACGGTTTGCCAGATGCCGGTGACCGGCGTGTACCAGATTCCCTCCGGACGACCGACTTGTTTGCCGCGGGGCTGGTAGCCTTTATCCGTCCCGTCCCAGACTTTGACGACCAGTTTTTGTTCGCCCGATTTCAGGAAGGGCGTAATGTCGAAATAAAAGGGCGTGTATCCGCCGGTATGGTTGCCGATTTTGATGTCGTTGATGTAAACCTCCGCCTTCCAGTCGACCGCCCCGAAATGCAGCAGGATGTTTTTGTTTTTCCATGCGGAAGGGATGGTAAATGTTCTTTTATACCACAGTTCGTTGTTTTCGCCTACTTCTTTTTGTACGCCGGAAAGACTGGATTCAACGGCGAAGGGAACCAGTATTTTCCCGTCATAGCTGTCGGGTTCGGCTTGTCCTGCGGATAGAACGGCATATTCCCACAGTCCGTTCAGGTTTTGCCAGGCGGGACGTTCCATCGCCGGACGCGGATATTCGGGTAATACGTTTTGCGGATCGATTTGGTCGGCCCATACTGTTTTAATTTTATCTCCGGCGGGTTTCCATTGTGCTGAAATGTTGAATGTACACAAGAATAAGCCCGTAACAAAAAACAAATTTTTCATAACAAAAAAAATTAAATAGTTGATATTATTTTTATTTCAATTCTTAATCATTCCGTCGTTGCTGAAGGGCCGTGTACTACCAGTTTTCCATTGGGTAATATTTCCATCGGATCGATGAAAACAACCCGTTCCTCGCCCGTTTCTTTTGTCCGTCCGTGATAGACGCAATAGTACCGTCCGTCGATATCCAAAACCATGCAATGGCCGGTTCCCGTTACGTTTCCTCCGGAGGCGGTGTTTTTTTGCAGGACAGGATTATTCCCCGCTTTCGCAAAGGGGCCCAGGGGACTTTCTCCGACGGCATATCCGACGGCGTAATTTTCTCCGCCGAAATAGTTGGCCGAATACATCAGGTAATACAGTCCGTTGTGTTTTAGGAGGAAAGAGCCTTCCGTCCATCGCCGGTTTATTTCACGGGAGGTAACGGAACGGCTTTCCCATTCGGCTTGCGGATCGTTCATTTTTTCGGGCGGACACAGCAATAATCGGGGTTCTCCGACGATGCCGGAAAAATCGGGTTTTATTTCTACACCATATACCCAGCTTTCTTCAATCTCGTCGTACCAGCCCCGCGCTTTTGCCCAATCGGCTACTTCGCTCCGAACGGGGTGTTTGTAACAGCAGCGGGAATAGTACAGGTATGTTTTATCGTTTTCGAAGTACAGGTTTGCGTCTATGACGGGGTAACCGGGGTCGAATATCGGACGGTTCATCAAGTCGTGGAATGGCCCTTCGGGACGGTCGGCAACGGCAACGCCGATGCGGAAATTTTCCAGTTCGCCGGTGGGATTTTCGCGCCGGTCCGCACTGAACAGCATGTAATATTTTCCCTTGATTTCATATACTTCGGGCGCCCAGAAATTGGCGATTCCCCATGAGTGGGGTGTGTTTCCCCGATAAATGCGGCCCAATTCCTTCCATTGGACAAGGTCGGACGATACGTAGGCTCTGAAGCCGTCGTCAACGCCTCCCGTTCCATACATGTAAAATTTCCCGTTGGAAGCTTTCAGGATGAACGGGTCGCCGAAGGAAACGGGCAGGGGATTGCGGATGACTGTATTTTCTTTTTTACAGGAGATGCAGAGGATTGACAGGTAGAATAGTAAGCTGCAAGCGACGAGCGAGAAGTAATTGTTTGTTTTCATGAAATATCTGTTTTTATCATTGATTAAACCCGACTGCGGATTTTTATAATTGTTTGGAAGTTTGTAAATTATTTTTCCATCTACAAAGAAACGAATAAATTCTTTATTTTGACTATTATGAGGTTGTAAGATGAAAAATAAATTCCGCAGTTTCGACGGGAGAACAGGAAAAAGAAGAAAGGGAGAATGGAGGATGGAACAGGATGTGCTGCAAGGAAGCGGTGTTGTTCCGTTCTCCATTTTCCCTCCTTCGTTCCTTCATTCTCCTTTTCTCCTTCCGCCCGGCGATGAGGCTGTCTCAAAAGTCCTTTGGAGCGTATTTGTCATTGCGGGCTTGACCCGCAATCCCCTGAAAACCAGTGTCCTTTTTTCGGGGGATCCCGCGTCAGGCGCGGGATGACAGGCTTTTG
>JAISOJ010000089.1 GCA_031275735.1 Dysgonamonadaceae bacterium | reverse complement strand
AGTGGTGGTCGTCTTTTAATCTGTAATTTCGTTTGTAATTATCACAAAATTAGCAAATTAAATCGAATTATCACCACTTTTCTACAATTTTTTTTCCCTGATTTTCAATACTTTGAAAGATGGGAAACTTGAATATATGAATAAAAAAAAGGCGGTCATTACGCCGCCTTTTTTAAAATACTGCCTTGCAGGTTATTCATCCTGTTTTTCGCTTGCAAACGCAACAATATCTATCTTATCCGCAAACGCGGCAAGAATCGGAACCGTGTTGCCGTTTCCCTTGTACTGTCCGACAATATGATTGTAAAAATCGGCGACGGTCGGACTGAAATTAACAGAATTACAATAGGAAATGATTTTCAGGGCTGTCGAAGCGTTACGTTTTCAAATGATACGCAGCATTTCAGGGTGAATAAAGTAGAAAATATGAACCTAAAGGATAATATGTGATATGGCAACGTGCAGGGACGGAATTTGGCATTTTGAACAGGAAATTTGCAGAAACGATAAATATTCTTTATCTTTGCGCATATATTTATATTATAAGTATGGAAAATGAAAGAAATATGACGAAATTGCAACGCTTGACGCTGACTACGCCGAGAGGTCTTGTCATGCTGTCTTCATGGCTGGTGTCGCAAGGGTATCCGTATGAGTTGCAACAACGTTACAGAAAGAGCGGGTGGCTGAAAACCGTCGGGACAGGCGCCATGATGAAAGCGGGCGAACGCCCGGCTCTGACGGGCGCAATAGCGGCGCTCCAGCAACAGGCCGGTTCGGATATACACGTGGGCGGACGTTCGGCTCTGGAATGGTCTGGCAACGCCCATTACCTGCCAATGGGTTTTCCCATAATCACCCTGTTCGTCAAAAGCGCATCGTCCCTTCCGGCGTGGTTTACCGGTATCCGGTGGGATAAGGAAATGCGCATATACGGCAGTTCTCTTTTTAAGGATAACGCAACAGGCCTGTTGGATTATCAGGATGGCGAACTGACGGTTAAAATATCCGGTGCAGCTAGGGCCATAATGGAATGTCTGTCGCTATTCCCGAACCGGTTTCCCCTGCAGGAGGCTTACGAGGTGATGGATGGACTGTCGACGCTTCGTCCGGATCAGGTGCAAGCGCTTTTGGAACAGTGCAAGTCGATAAAGGTCAAACGTTTGTTCCTTTATTTTGCCGAAAGAATCGGACATGCCTGGTTTAAGTATGTAGATACCGGCAAAATAGACCTGGGTAGCGGCGTGCGCAGTCTGACCGGCGATAAATCCGGTGTGTTTGTTCCTAAGTATCAACTGGTTTTACCTGAAGCGCTTGTTGAAGATGATACCGACTTCTGTTGACATTTACAAAACACAGGTGGCATTACTGCTAAAAATTCTTCCGAATGTTTCGGAAGAAGAAAATTTTGCCTTGCACGGCGGGACGGCAATCAACCTCTTTCATTTGGATATGCCTCGGCTTTCAGTCGATATTGACTTGACTTATATTCCTTTCAGCAGCAACAGGAATGTCGATTTGGAAAATATCCGCAAATCCCTGGAAACGATAAAAAAGCGCTTGGAAGAACGAATGTCGAATGTCTGTTTCCCTGATTGGCAAAGAGCGTTGAAAGACCTCAAACTCATTTGTTCGGCGTCGGATGTGAAAGTGAAGATAGAAGTGAATCAGATCAACAGAGGGCTGGTAGCCGAACCTTGCTCAAAAAAACTGTGCGGTCGCGCCCAGGATGTTTTTAACAGTTTCTGTGAAGTCAGAACTGTTTCACCGGGGCAGTTGTGGGGCGGTAAAATCAACGCTGCGTTGGATCGTCAGCATCCGCGCGATTTGTTTGATGTGCGAAACATGTTTAACGAAACGGGCTATACCGATGAGATAAAAACCGGATTCCTGTTTTTTCTGTTGGGAGGCAAGCGTCCCTTTCATGAATTGCTGAATCCGCAAAAGATTGAACAGCGGACAGTATTTGACAGTCAATTCATCGGAATGACCAATCACCCCTTTTCGTATGAAGAATTTCAGAAAACGCGGGAACAGTTGATTTTTGAAGTCAACAGGTCATTGACGGAAAAAGACAGAGAATTTCTGATTGCTTTCAGCAAAGGCGAGCCGGTTTGGGACACTGTGGATTACGGTATGTATCCCGCCATTCGTTGGAAATTGATAAATATCCGGGAACTGAAAAGTAACAATCCCCGAAAGTACCGGGAACAGACGGAACTGTTAAGGCAATCGTTTGAACATGTAAATAGCGAAAAATTTGGAAAGACATTAACAGGACGGATGCAGTTTGGTAAGGACGAAATTCCAATAACCGAACTTAAACTTTTGGGATTGAAACTTTCCGACCTGTCGGCAACGGATATGAAAAATCTGCTTTCGGGAAATGAGACCAAAGCGCTGTCCCTGAAAAATCAAAAGAGAGACCGTATTCATGCTACCCTTTCCCTGCACCGGAACACGGATAACAGTGTGAATATCCTGATAAAACAGGTCGAACAGAAACAAAATAATACATTGAAAATTTGAAAAAAGGCGACTTTCAAAGATATATCGGGGATGATTTAAACGGGAAGAATAGAAATATTTTACAACTTATTAATCACTCATGTTACGCATAAAGAAAACAAAGAATTAACTTTGCAGGATGAACAAAGAAATGGATTTATATAGTGACTACCTGTTAAGTAGTTTTGCCCAAGTAACCGCCACAGGATTGTCGAAATTGTTGGATGGAGCCGTATCCCATGACAAAATAACGCGGATGTTGTCCGGACACACATACAGTTCCAAGTATTTATGGCAGGAGGTAAAACCGTTGGTTCGTCAATATGAGAGCGAAGATGCCAGTCTAATCTTCGATGACACTATTGTGAGCAAACCCTGTACGGACGAAAACGACTTGATCAGCTGGCACTGGGATCACAGTAAGGGTCGCAATGAAAAGGGCATCAATTTATTGACAGCCTTTTACCCCACACAGTCACTGTCGGCGTCTGAAGCCTTGCGTGTTCCGGTAGCCTTTGAGTGTGTCAAAAAGAGTGTCCGGTTCTGCGAAATAAAAACCCGGGAGGAAAAACGGCAAAGCCCTGTCACCAAAAATGAGATGATGCGTTCGATGCTGCAACAGGCGGTCGAAAATCAACATCTTAAATTCCGTTATGTTTTGGCAGACAGCAGGTTTTCATCCTCTGACAACCTGCTTTTCATAGCCCGGCTGGGAAAGTATTTTGTGATGGATATGAAAAGCAACCGTTTGTGTATGTTCTCTACACAGGACAGGAATAGAGGCCGGTGGACAGGTATGGACAAATTGCCGCTGCAGGCGGAACAGCCCGTTAAAGTTTGGATAAAGGATCTTGAGATAGAGGTTCTTTTATGCAAATTCGTCTTTACAAACAGGGATGGTTCAACGGGAGATATGTATCTGTTAAGCAACGATTTGGAACTTTCCGCCGAAGATTTCCGGACACTTTACAAAAAACGGTGGAGTGTGGAAGAATATCACAAGTCTCTCAAACAGAATGCTTCTTTGGCAAAGTCTCCTACAAGAACCGTGACCACGCAAACCAATCACCTGTTTGCTTCTTTGTTGGCTTACATCAAACTGGAACAGTTGAAATTCATTCACAGATTGAATCATTTTGCTCTGAAATCTAAAATTTATTTCTCTGCATTAAAGAACGCATGGAATGAACTTGATGCTATCAAAAATTATAATCTTGCGTAACATGAG
>JAISOJ010000030.1 GCA_031275735.1 Dysgonamonadaceae bacterium | reverse complement strand
TGCCGGAGCCAAAAATATATTAGTCTTAAGATGTTTCAATGAAACGGATGGTAAATGGGAACAGTTTTGGAAAAAGATAAACAAAATAGGATTTAACATTAAATAAAAATTACACCCCTTGTTAAAGTGTTATGAATTGAATGAAATTGAATAATTCGACTCTCCGGCTTATGTCGCGAACGTCGGAACTGTTCAGGGTTAGCGCTGCAATCTGTTCTTTTATTCCCTGTTTTCTTGCATTATAGCGGTAATCCAACTGAAAACTTTTGCGGCACGTGTTGCACCGCCAGCGCTGGCTGCCGTTTTCACTGTGCCCGTTCTTCACTAAATCCTTTGAACTGCTGTGGGGACAACTTATGGTTTGCATATGTTTCATCTTTTTTTCTGCAAAGATACAACATTTCAACTGATTTAAGCCATGACCAAAATACCTTATTAAACTCCTGAAAAATTAGATGCGTCAGCCCTGGTATTAAAAGTCTTGTTTCATACGAAAATGAGTAAACGGGTTGACGAGTGACAAGTAGTTTGTCGCTATAGGTTTAATACGCAATTCCCTTATTTTCAAAATTTTGTGTATTTGTTAGACATGAAAGTTAAGTGAGTGGTTTAAAAGTTAAAACGAAAAAAAAATGATTATCAAAAGGATCATTGCATCATTTCTACGACGCTGATTACTTCGCCTTCGGCCAGTATTGTCCGGATAATATCTTTATCTTTCAACGTTTTTACCGTTTTTACAGCCTTACCTTCCTTCAAAGTAATTGAATAGCCTTTGGAAAGAATATATTCGGGAGAAGACAATTGGAAAAAAGATTCTTTTTCTTTTAATTCCGTTTTTTTATCCTGAAAGAATTGCTTAACCAAATGTTGAATATCGGCAGCTAATATTTTTACCGCATAATTTTGTTTTTCCAAAAACACATTTAAATATAGCGGAAAATGGAGCGTCATTTTTTGAAGAAGCTCGTTCGAAGTATTGATGATTTGAGTTACGCCTGAAAAAATCGAATCCCGAATTTCCTCTAAAGCCCCCGATGTTTCTTCCAATACCCCTACCAGGTAATCAGCAACTGCCGTCGGGGTTTTGGCCCGATGATAAGCCACGAAATCGAGTACGGTATTATCTCTTTCATGTCCGATGCCGGTGATAACCGGTAAAGGAAATTGAGCGCAATGGGAAGCTAATAAATACGAATCGAACGCCAGCAAATCCGAAGAGGCTCCTCCCCCCCGAATAATTACTACGACGTCGAATTGACCGCTATAGGCATAAATATTTTCCAAAGCGGCTATGATCGAATTTTCCGTTTGCTCCCCTTGCATAATGGACGGAAACAGTCGGGGATAAAATACAAAACCGTATTTGTTGTGACGCAAATGGTTTAGGAAATCTTCATAACCGGCAGCCGTAGGAGAAGTAACAACAGCCACTCTTTGAGGTATTAAAGGCATTTCCAATTCTTTGTTTAAGTTAAGAACGCCTTCCTCTTCCAATTGCCGGAGAATTTCCTGTCGCCGTCGCTGTATATCGCCCAAAGTATAGGTAGGGTCTATATCATAAACAGTTAAACCGTAACCATATACCGGATTAAAATCGATCGAAACTTTCACTAAGACTTTAATTCCCGATACAAAAGCTTGACCGGCATTTTCTTCGAAATAAGGTTTTAGTAACTGTAGAATATTTTTCCAGATATAAGCCCTTGCTTTAGCTATGATATTATTGCTTTTTTCTTCTTTTTCAATAAACTCCAAGTAACAATTGCCATTATTGAACCGAACGTCGCTGGTTTCTGCCAAAAGCCAGTAGGTATCAGGAAAAGCCTGTTTCACCTTATTGGCGATTACAGCATTCAATTGGGAAAGAGTATAAAAATCCATTTCCTATCGTATAACAAACTTCCCTGTATATTGCTTATTCCCATTTTGGAAGCAAACAATGTAAATTCCCTTATTTAAATAAGAAACATCCAAATAATCCGATACCATACGGGTATCCAAAACTTTAATTCCCATACTGGTATAGATGGATAAACGGGTTTGGGAATCATTACCGCCTCTGACATAAATCCGGCTCTCTTTTGAATCGAATACTAAATGATCCGAAATAAGCTTAGAAGGAATCAACGACTCAAACAAACCTTCCGTATAAGCCTTAAAATAATCGGGTATTCCGTATCCATATTCACCATCCGGATTTTGGTAACGATCGGCGGATTTACGAATTAAATCCATCAATTTCAAGCTGTTAAAACTAGGTAATGCTTGCCATAAAGAAGCGGTTAAGCCGGAAATAATAGGACAAGAAAAAGAAGTGCCGTTGGATTTCTCTTTTCCGTAAGCTCCAATTACCGTAACGTCCAATCCCATTGCCATGATATCGGGCTTAACTCTTTCATCGCTTGTATAACCCACAGAGGAAAAATAAGCCAGGGAAGAATCGCCGGCTATTGCGCCGACAGTAAGAATGTTTTTGGCATCAGCAGGAAAAATGATTTTTCTCCAATCGCTAACCCTTTCATTTCCGGCGGAATTACATAAAATCATACCTTTATAGGCCGCCATAGATGCTGCGCGACTGATAGGAACTGTTTCTCCGTCCAATTGCATTTGAACGTGGTTCATATTCGGATCGTCGAACGTGAAATACCCTAAAGAAGTGGATACGATATCTACACCCAAACTATCGGCGTATTCTACGGCTGCTATCCAATAATCTTCTTCTACAGGAAATTCGCTTCCGTTTACTTCCGTTTTGAAAAGATAATAGCTAGCTTCCGGCGCTGTCCCTATCATTTCCGATGGATTATTGGTAAGCATACAAGAAAGAACTTTTGTTCCGTGATCGATCGAACTGTAAAAAAGATTTTCATTTTGATGAGTAAAATTTTTTACGCCGAGAATTTTACTGTGATCAAAATAATTGGCCGCATTGGCGCCCCGAAATCCTCCGTCCAATACGGCAATCGTTATATCGTTTCCTTTAAAACCTCGATTATGAAGTAAATGTCCATTACTAAGGCTAATCTGAGTCCAGGCGTCTCCATAATCGTCAAAATCTCCATTTTCCGGAGTAAAAACAGGATATTCTTCTTTTTCTCCTTTCCTTTCCTTTTCTCTGCTGTACGTCGCAAGGCCTCTGAAAACCGGATAACACTCTGCGACAAAAGGAAGATTTTTGACAATATCCGGAGATTCTTCATCATCCAAAGTTACTACTACCGTTTTGACCCATTTACTGTATGTTTGAATAGACGCTCCCGCCTCAATCAAAGCATCGAAGTAAGTAGGACTAATCGGCAAATCCGTTTCATCAATTGAAAATCCTTGCCTCATTCGCCGGTCAATCGATTTTTGAGAAAGAAACTTTTCGGGCTCGTCAATGCTATATTCCGAAACGCCTTTGTCCGTAAGGATAAGCCGGTACATAACCGTTTCTTGTGCATAAAAAATGGATGAGTAAAAAAGAAAAATAAATAGTGCGGAAAATTTCATCATAAGTCTATTTTTTTTTGAAAAACAACAGTACAGATCATTATCATTAATCGGCGTCCGGCCGGTCGTTTTTTATTACCAACGCAGTTGCATAAGCTGCAATACCTTCTTCCCGTCCAATAAATCCCATCTTTTCGGAAGTTGTAGCTTTTATCGAAACATCGTTTTCTTCCACTTCCATAATTTTTGCCAAGCACGACTGCATTTGCGGAATAAACGGATTGAGTTTGGGTTTTTCAGTACAAATCGTGACATCTACATTGCCTAACTCATACCCTTTGGAACGCACTATTTCCATCGTTTTTTGCAGAATGATTTTGCTGTCGATATTTTTAAAAGCAACATCCGTATCCGGAAAATAGTAGCCGATATTCCTTGCATTGACTGCTCCTAGCAGCGAATCACATAGAGCGTGAATAAGGACGTCGGCATCTGAATGTCCTTTTAATCCTTTTTCGTAAGGCAACTTAACACCCCCTAGCCATAAATCGCGTTTTTCTGCAAATCGGTGCACATCATACCCAAAACCTATTCGGATTTTTCCCATTACCTCATCAAGCTTTTTAAACCATCCATATCGAAAGTTAAAGAAAAACGAAGCGTTTGATCCAAAGGATTAGATGGGACGGTAGAAATCAAGTATGCGGCGTCTAATTGAAATGACATAAATTTGAATCCGGCGCCTAATGAAAAATATTGCCGGTTACCTTTATAAGGGTTTTCATAAAAATAGCCACCCCGTACAAAAAATTTATTGTCATAAGCATATTCTGCTCCAAAAGACCACATGATTTCTTGAAATTCTTCTTTAGCGCCTCCGGGTGCGTCGCTAAACGATTTGAAAATACCGGCAATAGAACCGGTAGAACGATATTTTTCCAAAATCGTTTGCCGTTCCGCTTCCTGTTCTGTTCCTTCCGGCAAAAGAGGCTGAGTAGGCACTAAGTATTTGTTTGCATCTATATTCAACGAAAGCGTATTGTAATTATCCAAAGGGAAAAGCAAGGAACTTCCTATACGTAAGTTTGTTGGTATGAAGTAAGTGGTATTCCCTCCGTCGTAAGAAATTTTAGAACCTATATTGGATACATTAATTCCTAAACCCAATAAACATTCATTATTACCTATCATCAGGTAATTATTGTAATATCCGGCTATATCGGCGGCCAGGGCATAGCCGGGTTGCAGGTCGGACGCGCCGTCGATGTTAGTTCCCATATCCGAATAAATAAACCGGAAAGTTCCTGCTATGGAGAATGTTTCGGAAGTTTTAATCGAAAAACCGGCATCCACAGCCATCTCGTATGGACTAACGCGGGTAAGTTCCTTGCCGCTTCTGTCGGTTATGGTTATACTCCCTAAAGAAAAATAGCGCAAAGAAGCCCCAATGGCTTGCCGGTCGCTATCTCCTAACTTGTAATATCCGGAAAGAAAAACCAAATCAATATCATCTACCAAATTTCTTAACCAAGGCGTGTAAGATAGATTAACGCCGGCTTTACTATAAGCAAAAGCGTATTTTGCCGGATTCCAGTATTGAGAAGACATATCGGGTTCAGTCGCAACGCCAATGTCTCCCATACCTCCTCCGCGGGCGTCAGGTGCAATAGTCAGAGAGGGTACGCTCACCGTAACCGGATTAAAGGCATTCGTTCCGTCGTCGTCTGCCGCTTTTATTATAAACGTAGTACAAATTATCAAAAAAATAATTGTTAAAAATTTAATTACATTCATTCTCTTCATGTATTTTGATTCTATTTCATGTAACGCCAAAGAATTACCTCGTTCGTAATGAGGCCGCCTTCTTAATCAACGCCACATTTCTGTTTCTTTGTATAAACTATTAATTGTATTATTTTATTGCTTCAATATAATTAATTTTTTAGCTTTTGTTGCTTCATCCCCTTCGGGAGTACGTATAATAGCGCGGTAAACATAAATTCCTTGCTCCACCCGGGTTCCGAATCCATTAATTAAATTCCACTCTATATCGTATTGTTTCAACCAAGAAGAAGAGCCGGTTTCTTTATGACTCCAAACTGTACGTCCCGTCAAATCGTAAACAAATATTTCCACATCAATCGTCGATTCGGGTCTATCGTGCAATAAACGGAATTTAGTAAATTCTCGCGCCGGAATATTGGTTGCCGTTATATCGTATAAATTAGGTTTCAAGCCTTTAACCACATTAAAATAAATCGAATCGCTTGAGGAACGATTCAGTATGTTCCACACTTTAAATGCCAATTGATGTTTACCCGGAGCAATTTCCGGAATAGAAAATTTGATTTCTCCTTCATTTTTATCCACTGGAACATAATAAGAATTAAGCGAGTAAGTAGTTGTAGGAGAACCATCAATGCAAATAGTAATGTCATGACCTAATCCGTTTCCGCTCATATTGATTCCTTTTGCGTCATAGACGCGAGCGACAAAGAAAGGCGTTTCGTTGACGTTGTCTCCGCTTTCAAAAGATTCAGAGTTTAGAAATAACTTCCGGATTTCCGGAAATCCGGTATCACCATTTGTATCATTTGAACCGAACAACATGTAATTTAAATAATAACCATTAGCATCCCGGTTGGAATTTTCATCATAAGCATAGAAATTAATTTTACCTTTTTCTTTGGTATAAGATATATCCAAAGGAACGGTAAAAGAAATTGAAAATTTTCCGTTCTTTATACTATCATCTCCTATAAAAACCCGGTTAGGATAATCGACATAAGTAAAATAAGAAGTATCATTTACCGTAGGGTAGGGGGAGAATCCTTTTACTGTTTGCTTACTGTCGAATACGGTGGTTTTCATATATCCGTTAAAATCCGGAACCAGACTTCCGCCGGCGTCGGTTATTTCACCTTCCAATACGATGTTGTCAAGAGCTTTGAAAACATAAGTTTTATCATTATCAACCGTTTCTCCGTTAATTTTTTTTACTTCAACGTTGAATTCCGGATAATTCAGTTTCAAGCCAGGATCTCCTAATAACACGTAATTCAATTTATTAGCATCAGTTCCCATCTCGTTTTTACTAATGCGTAAAATATCGCCTAAACGAAGCCTTTTGCCATTGGGCTTAGAAAAAATATTCTTTACCAGTCTTTCATTTATATATAAATTATTGATTGTAACAACCACGCGTGAAGTCGTATACAAAGCGATTGCGCCGCCTTTTTTGTTCAGAAAAGCCTCTTCCCCGCCGGATGTGTCAATCCCGTCAAACCATCCGAAATCGCACGTAGCGGTTATCCATAAGGGAAGACCTTCAAAATCCATTTTCCGGACGTCGACAATATTCAACATATCTTCTGCCGACCATGCCGTTTTACTTCCATGACCGGTATAGTTCAACAAAAAGCATCCTTCACTCAAAGCGGTCAGGAATTTTTTCTTGGCTTCCGGAAACGTTGTTTTCCCATTCAGGGTAACCGGTTTGAATACGTCCATATACGATTTGGTTATCATATATTGGGGATGATTTACTTCAATATAATTGGCTATTGTTTTGGCGTGATTTCCATGTGTAGGAGAACTGTTGAGGTCGGCATTATCGGCCGTAGAAATAATTTTATTTTTCCATTCCGTTTTATAAGTATCATCCATATAGGCAACTATTTTTTGCACAACATTTTCGGCTTGATTTACCGAGCTTACGGGAAATCGTCCGATTCCTATATCCAATCTGTCGGAAGAAAAAGTTACTCCTTCATTATCATCCAAGAAACCGAAATAATCATCTGTTCCATACGAAGTCCGTTCATCAACAGAACTTTTCATTTGAAATGTTAATAAATAATAGCGCGAATCTATTTTGGTACCCAATTTGGTCAAATGCCGATTATCAAAAATACCATCGCCAAAAAGAAGAAGATATTTGGGTTTTTCCTCTTCGGTAGTAGCGCGATCATAAAACATTTTCATAAAACGGCGGTAAGCTGTGGCGTCAGGGGTGCCGGACGAAAATTCATTATATACCCATTCGGGTTGGACAACAACGACATTTAAACCGGCATTCCGATGTCGTTCTGCTAATAAACCCGCTTGTGTAAAATACACTTCGGGAGCGATAATTACATAATCAATCTTTTGCAGTCCATGCAGATCCTGATTGTTTATTTCACCAATCAGTGTAGGAACAGGAAAAGATTTACTATAATCGACCATCACGTACTCATGTAAAACATCATCTTTAGGGGTTTCGAAACTCAATTTATTCCCCTCGCGGACAACATTCATAATCATTGCTTCGTAATTGGAAGTTATATCCCAAACTAAGGATTGTTCGTTCGCATTATCAATAATGTATTTTACATCGGAAAAAAGATTTTCTTTGTTTCTAAAAAAAGTATAGCCCGTATTGTAAAATTGCAAGCGGCGTTTCATATTCAAAACAATATAATCTAAATAAGCAGCTGTTTGTCCATCCGCATTATAGTTAATTGTCGCTACTACTTGTTCTTTTTTTTCTCCTACCCAGTTGGCGGTATGGTTTACTAATTTAGCTTTTTCGTATTCATTGCTCGGCGGCTGAATCGGAAGATTCAACAATTCTTGATTTTCAATCGATACAGATAAATTGACGGGATTACCTTTTAGTGGAGAGGCAGCAAAAGATATGCGTAAATTTCCGGGATCAGATGTAATACCGGGGATAGAAAATGAAAATTTCTGCGTGTTTTTACCGACAAAACTTTCTCCAAACAGCAGACGTCCGGAGGTAATAATTTCCCTTTCGTCTTTTTCGTAAACAGCATAATCATCAAAAGTCGTCAGATTAACAGCCGTTGCAGGTACGGAAGACGAATTCAATACTTGCATTATTTTAGGTCCATCGGTGCTTTCGGTAAGAAAATACGAACCCAAAGTGGCGTATGGATTGTTTTCGTGTTCATAAAAATCGCTACTTTCATTGTAAGCCCACTTGATAGGCCCGCGTCCATAAAAAAGGAGAAAATCCCCCGCGTTAAATACACCGTCCGAACCTTTATTCATCCAAACAGCTACCTCGGGAAGATCGTCAATATAAGATTTTGTAAAATTTTCGCTCAATATCCAACCACCGTAACCAAAGATTTTTACTTTAGCCGGATCATTAATACCCATCTTTTTTATGTCTTCATAGGTCAATTTATATATGCCATTTTCATTTACCTGTATTTGTATCCATTTTCCGGACGACAATACAGAATTTTTCGCATAACGGGAAGCGTCATTTTTCGCTTGCGTAGAACAACTGAATATAATATGGCAAGCGGTCGCGATTCCTATGGCCAAATAAGTTTTATTAATTTTCATTTTTTCATTTCACGTAAAAGTCCAACAATTTTGTTCTTCTAATATATCCCTGTAAGTGATCATTTATATTAACCTTTCCCCCGCCAGCCGGAGTCCCTGTGTAAATCAGGTCGCCCATTTTCAAGGTAAAAAAACGGCTAACATAAGCAATTATCTCATCTATTTTAAAAATTTGATCATTTGTATTTCCTTCCTGTACAGTTATTCCATTAATATCCAAATGGAACGGTAGATTATTTATGTCATTGTCTACTTCTTCCAAAGAAATAAATTTTCCTATTATTGCCGAATTATCAAACGCTTTACTAAGTTCCCACGGATGAGCATTTGCCTTTAACTGTTGTTGTAAATCCTTTGCTGTCATATCAATACCTACGGTTATTTCATTGTAATAACGGCAAGCAAACCGCTGAGCAATGTTTTTACCTAAACGATTTATTCTCACTACAATCTCCGTTTCATATTGTACATCCGAAGAGAATCCCGGAATATAAAAAGGTTTTCCGTCTTTTAACAAAGAAGAATCTACTTTCAAAGAAATTACCGGTTCGTTATTAAATAACGTATGAAACATCTCTTTATTGCGAGATGTGTAATTCGTTTCCACACAAATGATTTTCATATTTTAATCGTCATTTGATTCATTTCTGAAGCAAAAGTAATAAAAAAAAGATTTAATTCTTTGTAGTAACGAAAATAAACAAGCTATATAGGTAGTCATTTTAATGTAACAAACCAAATTCGCCCGTCATTCGCCCTATCTCGACAAATAGCCATTTAATTCAGTCCTTTCAATTGGCTGTAGTATCTAAATAAGGCATCCGGATAGGATTGTAATGGATTTCCACGGAATAAATCGGCTGTGTTGTACAGGTGCTGGCTAATTGGTCCGGCAAACAAATCGTTGTGGATGGATGTTAAACGCATATTACGGAAAGTCCAGTATAAGGTTGTTGCTTTGATTTGGTTCAGCAGATTGCCGGGTAATTGAGTCATTCCGCAATAGTAGAATGTGCCTGTCATGCTTTGGACGTTGGGTGTTTCCAGTTCAAAGTTTTCTTCCAGGTTGGCGAGCGTGCTGCTTTTTATTTTTAATATCCGGGTAAGGTATTGCCGGATGTTTGGTCTTTCGTAGTCATCTTGGGGTTTATATAAAGTAGCGAAAGTAATGTTGTGTACGGATTGGGAGGCTTTTATGTTTACCTGGTAAGCGCCGGGCAGGATGTAGGTGTGCGGAATACAGGTTAGCGGCTGTACATTTATATTTTCTACGTATCCGTCTCCCCAGTCGATTTGGGCAGTTCCATTGCTCGCATTGTTAGCGTTCAGCTGTACGGCGTCGTTTATTGTTTCGTTGTTTTGGGTGGTGGTAAATTCTACGATGATTTCGGTTGTGAATGTTGGCTCTGTTTTGGAAAATTCGTCTGGGAAGTAATTGGAATCGTTATCCTTGTATTTTATAGTGAGGGGGATGGTTCCGGGTTCGAATGGATGGACGGCATGGCGGAAGTTTTCGCAGCTGATGTCTACTTGCTGCCGCCATCCGCTTGTTTCTGTCAGGTATTGCTGGTTGCTTTGCAGCATGTCGCGGATAAACAGGAATTCTTCCAGGGTTTTATATCCCAGTTCTGCTTGGGTTCTTTTTTTCCGTAGGTTTTTAGGGTTTCTGTTCGGATGTGTTCCATTCGATAAATTGTTTTTTTAAATCGTGCACACTCAAATCCAGGTTTAATTTTCCGTTTTCATATTTTTCGGCAATCAATAATCTGGCCAATGAGTTTCAGCAAAATTTTGATGTTTTCTTGAACTAAAGCAACTAAACGCCGTTGTTTTACGCCAATAAATTTATCGGACAATAAAAAACTTATTGGACAGGAAATTAACAGCGGCGTATGGAACTCATGTGAGATATTGGTGAAAAAACCAGTTTGGCGTGAGTAGCTTCTTCCATTTGTTTGGAAAGTTTAATCAATTGGTCGCGTTGCTATTCGGTCAGTGCCTTTTGTTTGTTGATTTCACTTTTGGGGGTCTTCTTCAATTCTATTTTTAAATGATGTGTTTTTCTCATTTGAAATTAATTAATTTAAGCGACTAAATTTTCCGGCAAAAGTAGGGATGAAAAGGAACATAGGCTGTAAAGATTGTTGCAAATGCAGGTAATCAATGTTGCACGTCTTATCTATATTCGAAGCCAACGATAAGTCATATAAATCACAAATAATTATAAAGCGTCCGTTAAGATCACTTGAGAGCCTGAAAAATAAAAAAATAATCCTTATTTTTGTTCCTGAATTATGAATAATAAGAAATGAAATGAAAAAAGGTAGTATCCTGATTATAGACGACAACAAAAATGTATTGACGGCATTGCAAATTTTACTTGAAAATTATTTCGGATCCGTCACCCTTTTATCGTCACCCAAACAACTTCATAGTCTGTTAAAGGAGATTACACCCGACGTTGTCTTGCTGGATATGAATTTTTCAGCAGGAATTAATACTGGAAACGAAGGATTGTATTGGTTGTCGGAAATAAAAAAAATGGATGCAGATATTCCTGTCGTACTATTCACGGCATATGCCGACATTGAGCTGGCAATAAAGTCTTTGAAACAAGGAGCTTCCGATTTTATAATTAAACCTTGGGACAACGCCAAGCTGATTGCCTCCCTGCAAGCGGCTTATTCGCTACGGGAATCGCGTAAGGAAGTCAAGCAATTGCGGGAAAAACAACTCGTCCTGAACAGGGAATTGAATAAGGAACAAGATATTTGCTGGGGTGTTTCCGAATCCATACAGCAATTGCAACGCTTGATGCAAAAAGTTGCCCAAACAGACGCTAATATCCTGATTACCGGTGAAAACGGTACGGGAAAAGAAGTGATTGCCCACGAAATCCAACGACTTTCTTCACGCAACAAGGAAGTCCTGATAACGGTTGATATGGGCGCCGTCAGCGAATCGCTTTTCGAGAGCGAACTGTTTGGACATGTGAAAGGTTCTTTCACCGACGCTAAAACCGACCGGACAGGTAAATTTGAAGCTGCTAACGGTGGAACTTTATTTTTGGATGAAATCGGCAATTTATCTTATTCATTGCAAGCGAAACTGTTGAATGTTTTGCAATCGCGACAAATAGTCAAAGTAGGCGATAATAAACCTATCCCTATTGATATCCGTTTGATATGCGCAACTAACCGTAATTTGCAGGAATTGGTACGGAAAGGGGAATTTCGAGAAGATTTATTGTATCGTATCAACACTATTCAGATGGAAATTCCGCCATTGAGGGAACGAAAAAAAGATATTCCTCTGTTAATCGCTTTTTTCCTTGCAAAATATGCGAAAAAATACCACAAAGAAAAAATAAATCTTTCATCCGGCGCAATTGATAAATTAACAGCCTATCACTGGCCGGGAAACGTTCGCGAATTGCAACATACCGTGGAAAAGGCAATCATTCTTTCGGATACGAATGTTTTGGACACTAGCGATTTTTATTTGAATAAAACCAATCAAATCGATATCAAGTTTGACAATATGACTTTGGAAGAGGTAGAAAAAGTTTTAATACAAAACGCTTTGGAACGCAATAAGGATAATCTGTCGGCCATAGCGGCAGAATTGGGAATAACCCGACCGACTTTGTACAGCAAAATAAAAAAATATAATTTGTGAATACCAAAACTTTATTTTATTTTTGTCATTCATTCACATAAAAATAATTGAATTATGAGACAGACATTTACAAACAACAGTCAAGAGAATGTGACTAACCCCTCGTTTGCTATCCTCCACTCTTCCTCTTTTTTTTGTACAAAAAAGCTTCTATTTTATTTGTCGATCCTGCTGTGTATGGGAACATCAAAGGCCCAACGCCCTTCTCCTTCCGATTTATTATTTCCTCAATATGAAAACGGAACTGCTATATTAAAAAACGGGATTAAAATGAACGGACAGTTCAATTATTCTATTGTTACCCGACAAATTCAATACATAGAAGATAGCGTCATTATGACTTTTGCAGAGCCTGGAAATGTAAGTCAGGTTATTATTGCGGGTAGGGTTTTTGAGTTTACCCCTAAAAATGGAATTTTAGAACGTGTTCCCGTAGGAGAAGGCGCTTATTATGTTGAATGGGAACCTAAATGGGTTTCCGTAGGTAAAAAAGTTGGTCTTGGACATTATGCGCAAAGTTATAGCACAACTTCTTACAAAACTTCGGAAACCGGAACGACTTCGGCTCCTCGTTATACCTATAACGAAGGGATGGTTGCCTTTCTCAAAAGCACTTACTACATGAAAAAGGACGGTAAATTCAGACGTTTCGATTCGGCTTCCTCTTTGGCTAAAGCCATCGGATGTTGTAAAAAAGAACTCAAGGATTTTGTAAAAAAAGAGAATATCCGCTTTGATAATCCGGAAGACGTGCATCGCATGATGATGACCTTTCTAATAGAAAATCGTTCAAAATCAACAATTTATAGTTTTACAGTAAAAACTATTGACGGCGACGACTTTCCATTATTCAATTTAAAAGGAAAAAAAATAATGATTGTCAATGTGGCGTCCAAATGTGGATTAACTCCCCAATACGCTCAATTACAAGAACTTTATGAGCAATACAAAGATAATAATTTTGTGATTGTCGGTTTTCCGGCAAACAATTTCGGAGCGCAAGAACCAGGCGCTAATGAGGAGATCAAAGCGTTTTGTACATCTAATTACGGCGTTACCTTCCCGATGATGGCGAAAATTTCCGTGAAAGGCGACGATATCGCTCCGCTTTACCGCTGGTTAACAACAAAGGAAGCTAACGGCGTGGCTGACGCCGAAGTCACCTGGAATTTCCAGAAATTCCTAATCGACGAGAATGGTCGGTGGGTAAAATCCATCGAACCTAAAGAATCTCCCCAGTCGGAGGAAATCATCAAATGGATCATAGGAAACTAAGAGTTAAATTGTACAGGAAACAGGAGGAAGGAAACGCGCATCATTTTGTTACTTGTAAAGAACACATTGTGATTTCCCTTTTCCTTTTCTCCTACTGATACACACAAAATTATACCAAGCATAATACTTCATACTTCATAAACACGTGTTCAGATCCATTCAATACAGACTTTATGCTTATACGGCACTACTGGTTTTGGCAGTCGCTGTAACTACTTTTTTCTTCTTTACTGCTAACTACTTGTATGCTATTTTGGGTATAGGAGTGATTTTCTTTTGTTTTTTCGGATTAAAAAAAGGCTACCAATCGTATAACCAAAATTTTCATTTTCTGCTTAACGCCTTAGAAAACGGCGATTACACTTTTCATTTTTCAGAAACCAAACTTTCGACACAGGAAAAAGAAATGAACAAAGTGATGAACCGTATCAAAGAAATCCTGGTAAATGCCCGCAAGGAAGTAATTGAAAATGAAAAGTTCCTAAGTCTGATTCTCGAAAGCGTTTCAACGGGTATTATCATCATCGACGACAAAGGCATTGTTCAGCGAATAAATCAACCGACATTAAATATGTTGGGACTTCCTGTGCTTTCGCATATCAATCAGTTACAAGTTATTAATGAAACTTATCCTAAACTGTTTCATCAACTGAGAAGCGGCGATAACGTCCAAATTACATTAACGAACGAACGGGAAGAATTGCAAATCAGTCTGTATGTTTCACAAATCTGTCTTAAACGGGGATTGATGCGAATCATTACTTTGAATAATATAGGCGACGAACTGGAAATGAAAGAAATGGAATCGTGGATTCGACTTATCCGCGTGATGACTCACGAGATTATGAATTCCATTGCTCCCATTACTTCTTTGAGCGAAACCATGCTTTTCCTGCATCAAAATGCTCCTATTTATTCGGAAGATTTAAAACGAAACACGCTCGGAGCTTTCAAAACTATCAACTCCACAGCTTCGGGCTTGTTATCTTTCGTTGAATCGTATCGTAAATTCACTGCAATTCCTAAGCCGAAAAAGCAGGATTTTAACTTGAACACTGCGATTGATAAAGTCATCAAATTGCATGAAGCGGCTATCAGGAAGAAAAATATCGAATTAATTGTTTCTCTTCTTGAACCGGTTATTATCCATGCTGATGAAAACCTGATTACTCAAGTATTAATTAATCTGCTGAAAAACGCCATCGAAGCCATTGAGGCCAACAAGGGAGAAAAAATTATGTTTTCGGTCAACCAATCAGCTCCGGATAAACTAAGCGTTAATATCGCCAACACAGGCAAACCTATTCCGGAAGATATCTTACCCAATATTTTTGTTCCTTTTTTCACGACCAAATCTTCGGGTTCCGGTATCGGACTTAGCGTTTCCCGATATATCATGCGTTTGCATGGAGGCAAATTGCAACATTCTTTCTCTATAGAAAAAACGACGGTTTTCAGTATGATATTCTGATAAAAAATGACCATTCGTCCATCTGCAAACGATTGTGATGGAACGTGTAATCAACGAAGATTTCAATACACGGAATTACAGCGTTTCTTCTGAGGGTCGTGGGTTCGAACCCCATCTTTCACCCTGAAAATAATAAATCATCAATATACTAATAACCAATTAGATAATAAGTATACAACTTCCTTCAACCCATTTATAAAATTGTTTTTATTTCCATTTTTTTTCAAAATATTCAGATTATTTTACTATTTTTACACATAAAAATTACAAATAAATTACAAATTATGGCAACGTTCAGCCCTGCAATTAGAACAAAAGACAAAGAATTGAATACGGTTTACATCCGCATCAGCCATAATTCAAAGACGGATTATATAAAAACTTCAATGTACGTACATAAATCAGGGATTAAAAAAGGAGAAATAGCCGACCACACAATCTTAGCCAATTGCTGGATAAAGGTGGAAAAAACGGTAAAACCGATGATTTTCTTCCTATACCGTTTATAATGGATTCGACCAGGTAATAGACCGCTTTCGAAGGATCACTTTCCGCCGTTTTTTAGGGATCCCTAATTCTCGATAATTTAGGGATAAGCGCAGCAGAATTAAACGAAGAAGTAAAAAAAACAGGCGATTTTGCACAAGCAGCCGGAATAGCCGCCTACGTAGCCATCACCAAAGGAAAAATAGCCGTCCAAATATTAGTCGACCTTTGGAACAAAAAAATCATGGCATCCACCCTGGCCTATGCCGCACAAGAAGCGCTGCGCTTTGCATTTACAAAAACACCCTGGGGACTTATCATTTCCGCCATCGTCGCCATTGGAGTACCTGCTACAATGCCGCTAAAAAAACCTCCGAACTAACAGCACAACAAAAAATGCTAAACGACGTAAACCTAAAAGCAGCACAAGAATTTGCAGAACAAAAAACCAAAATAGAAATGCTCGTCGACGCCATTGAAAACGAAAAAAACGCCAATGAATTCCGACGAAAAAAAATAAACGAACTCCGAGAAATCATGCCCTCATACAACGGAATGCTCGACCAAGAAGGAAAACTAATCAACCATAACACAGAAGAAATAAAAAAATACATCGACGCACTGCAAAAACAAATCGCCCTGAAAGCAATCGAAGAAAAACTATTAGAAAAAGAATAGATAGAGCCGCAAATAAAACTGGATGAAGCAAACGAATATATTGAAAATCTAAAAACAGAAACCGGCCCCATTCGAATAAGAACGGCTCAAAAAATGGTGAAACAAAGAAGAAAAGCACAGGAAGAACTAGCCGAAATCGATAAACAAATTGCAAGCCTGAAAAAATTAGCTCAAAATCGGATCACCGACATAAACCTCACTTCCTCCCAAACCGAAGAAACCCGGTCGCTGATAGCCGCCAAAAAAGAAGAAATCGAACTAGCCGAAAAAGAAGTTGAAAACGCCAAAACAGAAAACGAACTAATAGCCGCTAACCAAAAACTGAAAAAACGGAATGAGGAAATGGAACACCTGCAAAAACTAGGAATAGAAGAAAAAGAAAATACACCCAAACGCCCAACAATAACCGAAAAATCCATCCTGGAAACCGAACTCCAAAACCTGGAAAACGCCTACAAAGAACGGCAGCTAATCATCAACCTGAACGAAGAAAAAGAATGGCAAACCGAAACCCAACACCAAATGCTCCTCCTGGCCGCCGAAGAAAAATACCTGAACAACCGCATAACCCTGCTCGACAATTTCAACACCCAAAACAAAAAACTGGACGCCGAAGCCAATTCCAAAAAACTGGAAGCAAAACTAAAACTAAACGAACCCGGCAAATGGTGAAAACATGGCGTTTGCATTTCGATTTCAATGTTTTTTCGAATGAAGACTTTTCGATGCAGGCAGACATTGAGAAGATGGAACGCATTTATTTCAAAATGAAAATATGGCTGGTAACGGAATACTTTCCGATGAAGAAACTTTAGGCGAAAACACCTGTACAGTTTTGGTTGTGAACGACAACCCTGATATTCGTTCCTGCATAAAAACGATATTGAACGACAAGCAATATACCGTTTTAGAGGCCATCGATGGAAAAGAAGGTTTCCGCAAAGCAGTGAAACACATTCCCAATATAATAATCAGCGATGTGGTGATGCCGAAAATGGACGGCGTCGAATTGCGCCAAAAACTGAAATCGAGCTCTCGACCATCCATATTCCAATTATATTACTGACTATCTGCTAATTAGAAGAACAACAAATTATCGGACTTCAAAGCGGATCCGATGATTATATAACCAAACCTTTCAATTCGGATGTTTTAGAGATTCGCGTTGCTAATCCGATTGAAAGCCGGAAACGGTTGAAAGAATTGTTCAGCGAAAATTTATTCTCTGAAAATATCGCCAGCGAAAGCAATGATATCGACCGTTCTTCCCTTTCGAAAATTAAGGGATTAATAGAGAAAAACCTCTCAGATTCGGAATTGAATCTGGAAGACTTGGGGTGACATCTCAGACTTTCATGCACCCAACTCTTTCGTAAAGTAAAATCCCTCACCAACTATTCTCCTAACGAATTGCTGTGGATAATGCGATTAAGAAGAGCTTATCGCCTGTTATCGACTACCGAAGCTAATATTTCAGAAGTAGCTTACGACGTCGGCTTTACTACCTCTTCTGATTTTGCCAAATGTCTCAAAGATTATTACAACGAAAGTCCTACAGATTTTGTAAAAAGGATTCGACAAGATAAAATTATAGTTATAACGAAAATCCCCGAAAATCCGGTATTACTTTTATTACTTTATCGCGGATGCTTTCGGTGGAATTGGTTGTGGAAAGACCGATTACTTTCATTCCGGCAGCATTACCGGCGGCAATACCATTGAAAGAATCTTCAAACACGTAGCAATTTTCCGGAAGAACATGCAGATCGCTGGCTGCCAAAAGGTAACACGCAGGGTCAGGTTTCCCTTTTATAACCCTGTTGGCTGTGACCAATGTATCGAAATACGTCCGGATAGGCAACGAACGGAAAATATAATCTAATTTTTCATCGTCCGAGCTGGTCACTAATCCCATTTTGATTTCGCTTCTTTTTAATTCAGCTAAAAATTCCAGAGCGCCCGGAATCGGAATCATATCCATTTGTAATTCAAAATTACGAAGAACGGTTTCCAATTTTTCCTGTTCTTTTACAGGCAAATAACTAAAGTAAGTTGACATTATATTGGAAAGAGTGGTTCCTTTGACGAATTGCTCGATATTTTCAATGCCTAATTGGTATTTTTGACCTATCTCACGCCAAAAAATATCGTATTGTGATTCCGTATCAATAATTACTCCGTCTAAATCGAAAAGCGCTGCAATATTATTTTTCATTTCATCATTGTTTATTAAAAGACTTACAAAGGTAATCCAAATTTTTAATCGGAAGGTACGATTTCACAAATCGAAATGAACGTATCCGATATTTTTATATAAATCTTTCATTCACATATTGCAATATAATCATTACTTTTGTAAGTGATAAAAATCGCGTGAAATGAATTTAATTAAAAAGAAACAATATAAATCATTGATCGAACAGGAATTTTTGCGTATATTCCTTGCCGAATTTAATCGGTCGTTGATGTTGATTGTCGACAAAGATTTGCTGATAACCAATATTATTTCGAAAATTGTACAAGTTTCTCTTATTGAACGGATTGGTATTTTTTTGTTAGATTCCGAAACGGAAAAATACACCTATGTCGGGAAAAAACAAAACGATAATATCTTTCAAAATATACATTTTACGATCCACAGCAAATTGGCGCACTGGTTGTCTATCAATGAGACATGCTTTCAGGTCTCCCGTTCGGAGAGTATAATGACTTATCTTTCGGACAAAGAAAGGGATTTGATCCGCAAAGGCGGTATCGAACTGGTTTTCCCGTTAAAAGTGATGAACCGTCTCAGCGGCTTCGTTCTGCTGGGTAAACGTTCCGACGGACAACATTTTTCCGAACAAGACATTAGCCTGTTGAATCTGTTGTTTGATCAGGTGGCTTTTGCCATCGAAAACACCTCCCTTTATGAAGAACAAAGCGCACGGATCAAGAAGATGTACCGCGCCGACCGGCTAGCCGTACTGGGACAATTGGCGGCGGGAGCAGTGCATGAAATCCGCAATCCGCTAACCGCCATCCGTAGCACGATACAGTATCTGGGTAAAGGAATGCAAGATCCGGACAAGTTGGAAATGGTCAACGAATTAATGGAAGAGGTGGATTGCATCAACAAAATATTACAGGGCTTGCTGTCGTTATCCAAACCATCCAAACTGGAAGTCGTCCGAGTGGATGTTGTACAATTATTACAGCAAACGCTCGTATTACTTAATAATACCATTGTCCGGCAAGAAATTGGCGTAGAACTTGATGTTCGCGCCAAGGACACTGTCGTTACTGCTGATGTGTCGCAATTGAAACAGGTATTTCTCAACGTCATTCTCAACGCAGTGGAAGCTATGGAAGACAGCGAGGAAAAACGATTGACGCTAAGTATTGAAACCAGACGTCCGTCGGATTATCAGTCGCGCTACCTGCTGATCTCCGTAATAGATTCGGGTAAAGGGATTGAACAAGCCGACCTCGAAAATATTTTTAACCCTTTCTACACCACCAAGAAAGATGGAACAGGACTTGGTTTACCCATTTCGTACGGTATTATCAGCCGGCACGGCGGTGAAATGGAGGTGAATAGCTTGCCCGGCAAAGGCGTTACGGTGGTGATAAAATTACCTCAAGCGATAAAAAAACTAAACAATATAATTAATGAAAGTACGCATTTTAATAGCGGATGATGAAGCTAAAATCAGGAAGATAATGGCCCTTTTACTACGGAACGAAGGGTACGAAGTATTGACGGTGGATAATGGATTATCAGCTGTCGAGGAAGTAGAACGTTTTCATCCGGATGTAACGCTGTTGGACCAGCGAATGCCGGATATGATGGGGGTAGAAGCGCTCAAGCAAATAAAGGACAAGTATCCCGAAACGGTGGTTATCATTGTTACTGCGCACGGATCTATTTCTCTTGCGGTGGATGCAATTAAGAACGGTGCATACGATTTTATAGAAAAACCGTTCGACAACGATAAACTGTTGCTTACTATACGCCGCTCTCTCGAATACAGAAGGATGTCGGGCGAATTGAACCGACTGAAAGAATGCTTTAATGAAACGTATTCATTCGGACAAATTATAGGTAGTAGCGCTCAATTGCAGCAGGTAATGGCTCAGGTACATAAAGTTGCCGCTACCTCAGCCACTGTGCTGATACTGGGCGAAAGCGGGGTAGGTAAAGAATTGATTGCACGTTCCGTACACAATTTCAGTTCGCGCTCGAACAAGCAATTCATAACAGTCAATTGCGGAGCGATACCATTGCCGCTTGTCGAAAGCGAATTGTTTGGGCACGAAAAAGGCGCTTTCACCGATGCGCGGGAGATGCGCAGGGGACCATTTGAACAAGCCGACGGCGGAACGCTTTTCCTCGACGAAATAGGCGAATTACCGTTAGAAGCACAGGTAAAATTGTTGCGAGCGCTGGAAAACAAGACGATTGCCCGCTTGGGCGGCAAAAAATCCATCGCAGTGGATGTGCGTATCATTGCTGCCACCAACTGTAATTTGGAAGAAAAAGTTGGAGAGGGTACTTTTCGTTTGGATTTGTTTTATCGCCTGAATGTATTTACCATACAAGTCCCTCCTTTGCGTGAACGTCGCGACGATATTCCGCGATTGATCGACCATTTTATATTAAAATACAACAAGATACTGGATCTGAATGTTACCGGTATTACTCAACAAGCAATCAACAGGCTAACACAATATGAGTGGCCGGGAAATATCCGCGATCTGGAAAACGCCGTACAAAGCGCTATGATTCTATCGCAGGGCAACGTCATTGATGTGGATCGGTTGCCGATGCGAATCAAAACTTATCCCCTGTCCACCGAAATGAAATTATTGGATGATAGTGAACCGAATCTCATCAATAAAATCAACTCGGCGGCAGAGAAAAACTTGATAGAAGAAACCCTGAAACGTTATAATTACAATCGTAAGATAACCTCCGAAGCATTGAATATCAGCAGGAAAACGCTCTTTAATAAGATGAAGAAGTATGGTATAGACCGCTGAAATTAGACGGGTAACTACTTACCCAATACTAAGCCGAATGGGTAATTATTTACCGGATTTTATAAAAAATACTAATCTTGATTTATTTTTAAAATATTATATATCAATATTTTACGATGTTTGGCATATTTTTTGCCTGTAATATTGAAGTAAAAATACCATTTAAATGAAAATAGATCTTATTTTACCCATTTTAGGACTGATATGGTTACAACCGCTACATGCACAGCAAAAAACGACCCTCACTATCGAACAGGCGGTTAACATCGCGCTGCACGAGAGCTACACAGTGCAGTTGAACGACGAAGACCGCCAAGCCATGCAGTACGAATACCTCTATTACAAGGCGCAGTTCAAGCCGAGATTGGATCTGAACCTTTTTACCCCCTCGTGGAACGAACAGGTATCGGCCATCGAACAAACCGACGACCTGCCGGTCTATAACTCGACAAGCTCCATACAATTCGGTGGAAACCTGAAATTCACCTACGTCCTGCCCACCGGTGGAAACCTCGCCTTGACGGGCAACCTCTATCACGAAAACCTCCGCACTACTTTCGCCCAGGATTATTCTACCCTCAAGCGGAAACAGGCATTCAGCCAATTCGGATTAATTTTCGACCAGCCCGTGTTCACCAAAAACAAGTTGCGCGAAAACCTGAAAGTTGCCCAGTACCAGTACGAGCGTGCGGAACTGTTTTTTACCCGAACGCAGATGGACATTGTTTACAACGTCACCCGAGGTTTTTACGAAGTCTATAAGGCCGCTTACAAAAAACAAATCGACGAAGAACAGCTACGCAATGCACAGGAAGCGTTGCGCATTGCCAAACTCAAGTTCGAAACCGGAAACATCCCCGAAGGAGACCTGCTGGTGACGGAAATCAACGCCCTGCAAAGCGATGTCAACCTCTCGGAAAGCGCTGGAGAATACGAACTCCAAAAAGATGAGTTCAAACTGCTAATCGGAATAGACATGAACGAGGAAATTGACATCATTGCCGAAATGGACTTTGAACCCGTAGTGATAGACCTGCCGACCGCTATCGAACAAGCCTTGGCCAATCGCTTGGAAGTGAAAGAAGAAGAATACGACGTCAAACTGCAACAAATAGAAATCGACCGCGCCAAACGGGAACGCGAAATTAAGGGGAATATTTATGCCTACTACGATTTTACGGGACTTAGTACGCAACCCGGCAATGCACAGGAACTTTTCCGCTCGTCGTTCGACAACTTCGCGATGCGTCCACCCAACCGCGGCATCACCTTCACACTCACCGTACCGATACTCGACTGGGGGCGCGGACGCAACATCGTCAAAAGTCAAACCATCCGGCTGAAGGAAAAACAACTGAAACTCGAAAACACAAACAACCTGATCGTAAAGGAAATCCGCGAAATTGTCCGCACAGTACACGAAGCCGAAAAGCGCTTCCGTATCAACCAGAAAAACAAGGACAACGCCACAAACAGCTACCGCATCTCACGCCTGCGCTTCGAAAATGGCGACCTCTCCGGTCAGGAATTGGCTACGGAACAGGAACGGCTCTCGCAGGTGCAGCTCGCCTTCATCGACGCGTACATCACTTACCGTCTTGCACTGGCCGATTTGAAACGACGCACCATGTGGGACTTCGAAAACAACAGAAGCTACAGGATTAATGAAGAAAAATGAATTGGATACAATCAATTAAAATCAATAAATAAAAAATGATACATTTTTTGCACCCGGCAGATTCTGCCTTAAAACGTTTCATACAACGAAACACGATT
Organism: Dysgonamonadaceae bacterium; assembly: GCA_031275735.1. Lineage (GTDB taxonomy): Bacteria > Bacteroidota > Bacteroidia > Bacteroidales > Azobacteroidaceae > Azobacteroides. Next base: position 11,627 of record JAISOJ010000030.1, on the reverse strand, counting down.
ATCTTCTCCCTGATACTGGCCGTATGCTTTGCGGTTCAGGGACAAAACGAAGGAACAAACAAGGCGGCCATCCTGCTTGACCTGAAAAAGGCGCGCGCCGACTACGAAGTAGCCCGCCAGCAATTTGAAAATGATACGCGGCTCTACGACGAAAAAGCGATCTCGGCAAACGACTACACCAAATCGAAAAACGCCCTGCTGAGCCGCGAAGTCGATTATCAGAAATTGATCCTGCAACTGATTTCGCAACAATCCTATGTGATTATCGAACGGGCAGTAAAGTACCAGACTGTCGGCGGAGAACGTCGTGTCAAAATCACCCTCAAGAGCACCCTCGAAGGCAATGAAGAATACCTGAACCAGTTTAAGGAACATTTCGACGTCTTTACACCCGAAATGCGAGCCGGAAAAGTCTATAACATCTTCGTTTCGCTCGCAGACATCGCCGATCACACCATCATCGGGTCGCCTTACGAATACCAGATTCCTTCTATCGAAATCGGGCAGGAGGCTTCCGCTGACTTCGAACTCCTCAAGGATGCCGAAAACCTGAGCGTCTCGCTCAACTACAACGGTCGGACAAGCGAAAAAAATGTTTACCTGAAACAGGATGCAAGTATCAACGTGATTGACATCAGTTCGATGCAGTTTTCGCAGGAAGCCGACCTCAGTTCGAGCGCCACCTATGCACTAACCCTCGAACGCTTCTCTACTTCCGACGACGTTTACCGGCTAATGGTCGCAGGGCTACCGCAGCAAATCACCTGCGAGTTTTTGGATGAAAGCAACAGTAAAATATCGCAAATCAAATTTGCACAAGGAGTAAACACAAAAAAACTGTCCCTGCGCGTGTACCTGCCCGATCGCGACGACGAACGGATACGCATCGACCAACCGCTAAAATTCCACGTCTTCACGTTCACCGGCGAACAATACAATCAAATCGCCGGAAAAGACCTCTCCACCTTCACGTCCGAACAACTCGCAGCCCTTTCGTGCGGCAGAGAACTGCTGGAGCTTGTGCCGCGCGGAAAGGGAAAAATCGAAGTCCGGGCCACCAACCTCTATCACGAAATATCGACGGGCGACAGTGTGACGATGAATCTCACCGTTCGTAACGCCGGTACACGACGCCTCGACAACATCAAAATCAGCGCCGACAGTCCAATCAACTGGATAGCCATCATCACGCCCGACCTGATCCGTACGCTCGATCCTGAAAAAGAAATCTCCGTACAAGTCACCATCCGGCCCCCCCAAGACAGCGGCGTAGGCGCACAAGAAGTAAAAATCAAAACCGAAGCCCTGGCCGACAACCGCAAGGTAGATACCGAAGACAAAACGATCCGCATACAAATGAACGCTAAAACATCGGTATTCGGCACGGTGCTGTTGCTCCTGCTGCTCGTCGGAGTAATCGGAGGATTAGTCTGGTTTGGAATCAAACTTAGCCGCAGGTAAATGGAAAGTACGTAGCATGTAGGGCAAGTCATGCCTTGTTCTACTACAAAATTCGCGTCATTCACAAATAAAAACAGGAATAATTAACAACTAAATTTTTAGAATATATGTTACAAGCAATTAATTTAACGAAACGCTACGAAGACGGACAATTGGCATTGGACGCCCTTAACCTCGAAATCACGCAGGGAGAAATCTTTTTCCTTCTGGGTGCCAACGGCGCAGGTAAAACCACCACCATCAACCTGTTTTTGAATTTTATCGAACCTACTTCGGGTCAAGCCCTGATCGACGGCGTCGATGTAATGAAAAACCCGTTGGAAACCAAACGCTACGTTTCCTATGTTTCCGAAAACGTAATGCTGTACGGAAACTTTACTGCAAGGCAGAATCTCGACTTCTTTGCCAAGCTGGGAGGTAAAAACCACCTCACCAAGCAAAACTATTACGACGCCATGCGTAACGTGGGACTTCAAGACGACGCTTTCGAGAAAAAGTTGAAAACCTTCTCAAAAGGGATGCGGCAAAAAGTAGGATTGGCCATTGCCATGATAAAGGACACTTCCAACATCCTGCTCGACGAGCCTACTTCGGGCCTTGACCCCAAATCGGCAGCCGAACTGATGCAACTGCTGATGAAACTGCGCGATCAGGGAAAATCCATCCTGATGTGTACACACGACATTTTTCGCGCCAAAACCGCTGCCGACCGCGTAGGAATCATGAAAGAAGGCCGCCTGGTGATGTTGCGTACACGCGAACAGTTCCTCCAAGACGATCTCGAGCGCATCTACCTCGATTACATGCAGGAATCTGTCATGTATGCCGAAACAGTGAAATAAACGGAAAAACTCATAACTCATAACTCATAATTAAACTATGGTTTGGTTTATAGCTAAAAAAGAATTTCGGAACAACATCGTAACGCCCGGTTTTATCGTCGGTTTACTGTTGTGCCTGGCGCTGATACCCTATACCGTTTACACGGGTATCCGGACGCACACGAACCGCCTTGCGCAGTACGAGGTGGACATAAAAACGGCAGAGGATATATATATGAAGGCGCACACTTATGCGCAGGTGAATCCGATACTGGTAAAACCGGTTTCGTCGCTAAGCATCTTTAGCAAGGGCATTACCGAACAAACCGGTTCGAAGGTGAAGCTCGACCGCAAAGAAAAACCGGTGTTTTCGACAGACATTGTTTCGCTGAACGAAAACCCGCTTATGAGCAAGTTCATGTCGATGGATTTCGCCATGGCAATTGCCATACTGCTCTCACTGCTGGGCATACTGTTTTCGTACGATATGCTTTCGCGCGAAAAGGAACAGGGAACGCTCAAGCTGGCGCTCAGTCATCCGGTGAGCCGTTCGACATTTTTTCTCGGCAAGATTGCAGGGATATTCCTTACGCTGACGCCGATTTTGGTCATCTGTTTTCTGGTGATACTGCTGATTATACAGCTTTCGCCCTCGGTGCAGTTTTCGTCTGGCGACTACGGACGTATCGGAGCGCTGTTGCTGCTAAGTCTGATATACTTCGGGTTTTTCGTCTTCTTGGGTGGATTCATTTCCAGCCGGACCAAAAGTTCGACGGCAAGCATCATCCTGAACCTGTTTATCTGGTGCATCTTGTTGTTCCTACTGCCCAATACCGCCGCTTGGTTCGGCAAAAACATTTCGCCCACAGACGATTACAGGCAGGTAGACTTCTACACCGATCAAATCGACAAGCAGTGGTGGGACGTGCAAGCGAAGGAAGTGGAAGAGATTCTGAAAAATGAAAACCTGAATTTGTTCGGTTGGGCCTATTGCTGGGATATGGACTGGGACGGTGCACATGCAACGATGTTTACGCCAAGGGAAAGCATGGAATACGAACGACGCAAAAAGGAGCTGGCCAACCCCATCCTGCTGGCCAACTGCAATAAAAAGTGGGCGATTCAGTCCGATTACCTGCAACAGATCTATCGTCAAGAGAAAACCGTACGCTACCTCTCGTGCCTTTCGCCTGCCGGCATACTCAAGCTGATTGCCACATCACTCTGCCGCACGGGTACAGACAGCGAGGTGCATTTCATGGATCAAGCCAGGCAGTTTCAGGATATGTTTTACGGATACTTTGTGCAAAACAAAATTTTCTCGTCCTACGCATACTTCACCCCGCAGAAGGAATCCGAATTTCCCAACGACTGGGACGAATCAAATGAGCAAGCAGCCAGATGGAGAGAAGAAGCCAAAGCGACTTCCACATTTGATTTCAACTCGATAGCTTATCAGGATACGCAGTCGTTTCCCCGTTTTGCTTACGTACAACCTACGCTGGGAGACGATTTGTTCGAACAACTGTACCTCATCGCAGGGATACTGATTATGTGTATTCTCCTGTTTTGGCTCTCGTTCATGTCGTTCATCAAATACGACGTCAGGTAAACTTAAACCACTAATACACTAATCCAAAGACAAATACAAATTAATACATTAGTGGCAAATAAAAATATAAACGTATGAAAAATTTAATTCTTCACGAGTTACAGCAGTTCCTTTATGAGCTGCGCCTGCCCATCACACTGAGTATTGTGCTGGTAATGTTTGCCATTTCGTCGCTGACGTACATCGGCGAATACGATCAAGCGGTCAAAAGCTACCGCGAGATTGTCGCCGGTCAGGAACAGCAGCTGCGCGACAGGGCGGGCCTTAGTGCAACAAACGTAGTCATCCATCGACGGGAATACCGGTTGCCGCCGCGCAACAACGGTTTCATTTCCGATTGCGGCGAGCCGAACATGCCCAATACACTTGAATATACCGCTTTCCACTGGCTACGGTTTTCCGGTAATGTCAGCAGCGACAACCCACTGGTGATGCCGTCGGAGCGCATCAGCTGGGGCTTTATCCTGACGGTGCTGTTCAGCTTTCTTGCCATCATCTTTTCGTTCGATGCCGTGTCGGGCGAGAAAGAAGGGCGCACACTGGCGCTCAGTCTGTCCAATCCGGTGAAGCGAAGCCGCATTCTACTCGGGAAATTCATCGCCATCAACATATTGCTCATAGCTTGCGCTCTGGCGGGGATCCTGCTTGCGTTGCTTATCCTGATGCTCTCGCCTGCGGTGAACATCACGGGCGAGACGTTTTCCGAAATCGGGCTGTTCCTGCTTTTCGTCGTCTTCTTCACCGGCAGCATGAGCGCCGTAGGGTTGCTTGCCTCGGTGATGTGCGCCAACTCCAACATCAGCCTGCTCGTGTCGGTATCGCTGTGGTTGGTATTCCTGATCGCTATCCCCAACTTTTCGCAGACGCTCGGTACGATCGCCTGGCCGGTGGAAAGAGGGAACATGGTAATGTTCAAAATTTGGGAAAAACGCAAGGAGATAGAAGCCACGTTCCCCGATGGTAAATGGATGTCAAACGGTAGTAACCCGTTTCTTCCCCAGCACGAAATCAGGGCAAACATGCAGATGGCGTTCGGCAAAAACGAGGCCCAGTTCTGGGACGAACACTATGCCGCCCAGTTCCGTCAGGTGAAAAACACCCGTCGCTGGGCGTGGATTTCGCCCCTCGCCGTGTTCGAATACGGCACGGAAGCGCTGCTCGACGGCGGTTACCTCCGTCTGAAAGGCAACTACACCGACTTGCAGAACTTCAAAATACAGTACCTGCAATGGTTCAAGGATGTTGACGCCAAAGACGACAAAAGTCCTCACTGGTACAATCCCTACGAAGATTATTCGACGACTCGGAAGCCGGTTGCCTACGAGGAAATACCGCAGTACGCGGAGCATCCGGCGAGCATTGCGGAGCGGCTGGCCGAAACGCTCAAATATCTCATGGTGATGCTTGCTTACATGGGCGTGATGTTCGTGCTGGCCATCATCCGGTTCGAGAGGTACGATGTGAGGTAGAAGTTTTTTATACTTTAGGTATTTTAATTTTTTTGTTTATCTTTGCAAAATAATTAAAAATATTAAATAATACAAAGGAAATTATGTTCAAAAATCATCCTAAAGGGTTAATAGTGCTTGCGTTAACAAATATGGGCGAGCGCTTTGGTTATTATACCATGTTAGCTATTTTAACCTTGTATATGCAAGCTAAATTTGGATTTTCATCCTCGGCAACCAGTCTTATTTACGGACTTTTCTTGGGTTTAGTTTATTTTTTACCCTTATTGGGCGGGGTTATCGCCGATAAAGTGATGGGTTATGGAAAAACAATTTTGTTAGGTATCAGCGTGATGTTTGCCGGTTATTTGCTGCTTGCGGTGCCAAGCGAGGCGAATACTTTCGGTCAAATCATGATGTTTGCCGCCCTTCTATTAATTTCTTTAGGCACAGGATTCTTTAAAGGCAATTTACAAGTACTTGTCGGCAATCTCTATGAATCCAACGAATATAAAGGGAAACGCGATATTGCTTTTTCCATATTTTATATGTTTATCAATATCGGCGCATTCTTTGCTCCAAGTGTGGCAAACAGCATTAACAATGCTTTCCTGGCAAAAGATAATTTTATCTACGATGCGTCTATCGCCAAAAATTACGTGGCTCTGAACGATAAAGTAGTTGATGAAAAAACATTTTACGCAGAAATTTTTGCCAAACATAAAGACGTAAAAACAGCGGAAGACAGTATAAAAATCATCAAAGAAGAGAAAAAAGAATACGGAGTTATTTTCCCTAACGATGAAAAAGAAATTCTTTTCAAACTGAAAGCAGCCGGATTGAATCAACTTACCATCGCTGGAAAATTAACCGAATCGTCCATGCAAATTACGCGGGAAGAATATCTGCTGCTCGACAGCAGAAATCCCAAAGATAAAGACGCCCAAGCTGCCGTAAGAAACAGAGTTGAACAGATTACCGTTATCGATCCTGCTATTTTCGGCGACAGTGACGACCTTCGGGCATTTCCCGTTAATTTTGGAAAATACTATGTTACCAACGCATTAGGAAAATCATACAATTTGGCGTTTGCTATTGCGTGCATCAGTATGTTGATTTCGGTATTGATATTCCTGATCTTCAAAAAAACATGGAAAGCGGTCGACCGAACGCATAAACAGCAACTGAAAGATGCGGAAAAAAGCGGAAAGAAAAATGAAGAATTGGTTATTCTTTCTCCAGCAGAAGTGAAAGAGCGAATGATTGCCCTCTTTCTTGTCTTTTTTGTGGTTATATTCTTTTGGATGTCGTTCCATCAAAACGGGCTTTGTATGACTTTCTTTGCGCGGGATTATACGCAAAGCCAAATCTCGCCGCTTCACAACATGATGTTCTCCTTGTTGGCGATTATACCTTTTATTGTATTTATATATGGTATCTATTTGTCCACCATTGGGCTTTTCGGTGGAAATCGCAAAGTCAAACCTGGTATTACCCTGATTATACTCGGAATAGCAGGATTGGCAGCCGATTATCTGATTGATGTTAAAAGCGCCATTGAATCGCAGGACATTATCACGATTACTCCGCAGATTTTTCAGCAGTTTAATCCACTGTTTATCATTTTGCTTACACCTTTGTCTGTTGGATTGTTCACTTTCCTTGCCAATAAGGGGAAAGAGCCTTCTGCTCCCCGCAAAATCGGGTACGGTATGTTGATGGCTGCCATTGGGTTTGTTGTGCTTTTGGCGGTTTCTATCGGACAAGTGGCTCCGGCGGATATCAACGGCGTTTCGGATACCTTGGTTTCACCCAACTGGCTTATCGGTACCTATCTGATACTCACTTTAGCTGAATTGTTTTTGAGTCCGATGGGTATTTCATTTGTCGCTAAAGTAGCGCCGCCACAATACAAAGGTTTGATGCAAGGAGGCTGGTTCGCTTCTACGGCGATCGGAAATCTTCTGGTCGGTATCATGGGCGCTTTTTGGGATAAATTGCCGCTTGCCGTTTTCTGGGGAGTACTCGTGATCTGTTGTCTTCTTTCTGCTTTGTTCATTTTTTCGATTATGAAAAGGTTGGAAAAAGCGACGAAATAAAGGCTCGCCTTTCTTGATTTGATTTTTTATTCATAATTCTTAAATTTTAATTTATAAACTATGGCAGATGATAAAAAATTTGTACCGTTCGTTTCATCCGGTACAAACTTGAAAGAATTTACTGTAAGAGCTTTGCTCATCGGTTTGGTTTTAGCGGTCGTATTAGGCGCCGCTAATGCTTACCTTGGGTTAAAAGCAGGGATGACGATTGCCGCCACTTATCCCGCGGCAGTAATTGGGATGGCGGTCCTACGCTTTTTTAAAGGAAGCATCTTGGAAGAAAATTTCACCCGTACTGTCGGTTCGATTGGAGAGTCGGTAGCCGCAGGCGCCATCTTTACTTTGCCGGCATTCTATATCTCCGGCGTATGGAGCGGGGAGGCGTTCAGTTCGTTAAGCAGTTACCTGACCGCTTCATTAATCTTAATAACAGGCGGAACGTTAGGCGTACTTTTTGTGGCCTTGCTTCGCCGCGTAATGGTGGAAGACAAGGAACTCCCTTTTCCCGAAAGCGTGGCGGCAGCCGAAATCCATAAAACGGGACAAAGCGGCGCAGGCGGGTCCAAGTATCTTTTCTCGGCAATGATTGTCGGCGCGTTGGTGAAAATTGCCGGCGACCTTCGTCTTTTTGCCACCGAATGGACTTCTTTTTTCAAATCCACTTCTGCTACTTTAGCCAGTGGAAAAACTTTGCAAGGTGGATTTTTAGCCGGAGGGCCTTCCATCAGTCCGGCCTACTTGGGCGTGGGATACATCATTGGTCCGCGCTTGTCGGCTTTGAACTTTAGCGGTTCGGTGATGGCTTGGGGCTTGATGGTACCGATGTTGCTTGCCGTATTGGGTGGTTCTTTCGTCGAATCGCTTCAGGTAAATCAAGGATTAGACGCTAATTCGCTGGTTGCATGGGAGAATGCCGCTAATATTGTTTGGCGGGAAATTGTCCGGATTATTGCTATCGGCGGTATGCTCGTTGCCGCATGTTTCACTCTGTACCGGATGCGTAGTAGTCTGGGCGTCGGTCTGAAACGTTCGGTAAAAGACCTGAAACGAGCTGCTCAAGGTTCCGGAGAAAGCGTGGAACGTACCGAGAAAGATTTGAAGTCGTCCTGGATATTAATCGGTATTTGCATTGCCGCAGTATTGACATTCATTATTACCTATTTCATATTCCATACATCTGTTTTGGTGGCTATCGTAGCGTCGACCATTATGATTGTGTTGGCTTTTTTCTTCGCTGCTGTTTCCGGCTATTTAGTGGGTATCATTGGTTCGAGCAACAATCCGATCAGTGGATTGACGTTGACGGCTTTGGTTGTTACCGCATTGATTTTGGTCGCTTGCGGCATAAAAGGCGCTGGAGGCGTAGCTGCCGTATTGGGTATTGCGGCGATTGTATGCGTAGCTGCTGCCGTCGGCGGTGAAATGTTTCAGGATTTGAAAGCCGGGCATATTCTCGGCGGTACGCCTTGGCGGATGCAGGTCGGTGATATTATCGGCGTGATTATCTCCGGTTTCGTGATGTTCGGCGTATTGATTATCCTGAACCAAGGCGATATCAATATGGGTATTCAGCAGGGATATGAAGGCGGGTTCGGAAGCAAGAACCTTTCCGCTCCTCAAGCCGGTTTGATGGCTACTCTTTCGCAAGGCATCGTCGGCGGACAAATGGCTTGGGCTTTGATTATTTCCGGAATGATTCTGGGAGTCGCTTTCATACTAATGGGCATCAAAAGCCCGATGTTGATATTTGTAGGAATGTATTTGCCATTCAGCACCGTATTCGCCATTTTTGCCGGCGGATTGATTAAAGGCATTTTAGATTTGTACGTAGCCCGTAGGAAATACAACGAAGGACAATTGGCAACGGTTGAGAATACCGGCGTTTTACTCGCTTCGGGTATGATTGCCGGCGAAGCATTGATGGGATTAGTCGTGGCCGTTTTTGCTATGTTTAATATTTTCTTCTCGGATTTGTTATCCATCCAACAGCCGCAATACATCATCGGTTTGATCGTAGTAGCCGTTATTGGATACTTCTTTGTAAATATTCCGCTGAAAGCAGTGAAACGGTAAATGATGAAGAATCTTTTCGATTTAGTTCCGGTCATCAGCGAACACATTACAACTGAAAAAGAGGGAGAACTATCAGTGATAGCTTTCCCTCGTTTCAGAAGTAAATTCATGCAAAAATATTTTGTGCCTAAAAACAAATCATCCCTTATTCGTGTTCGGTTGGAAGAGCACGGTACCGCCGTTTGGGATTTCATCGACGGCAAACGAACGCTGAGAGAAATTACAGAAGCGTTAGCGGAACATTTCAATCACGAAAAAAATTACGAATACCGTATCGCTACTTATCTCTCCCAATTACACAAACAAGGGTTCATAAAATATAAGAAGTAAACATTGCATTTATTTCGTTTTCTTACTGATGGTTACATCACAGTCATTTGCGTCGTTAAACGCCTTGATGAAATCGTCGTTATTGGAATAATAACCGTAGCTCTCGTTTAACTTGTCTTCGCAGTGAGTGAGCGAATTTTTGTTATTCAGACACTCGCAAAATTCTTCAGAGGCTTTTACGCCTTTTTCTTTGCTGGTTTCAATGCGATCTTCACAACCAAGAAGAGGAGTCATTATCAAAATCACAATAACCATTGCCAAAATTTTCCTTTTCATAACTTTTATATTAGAGTTTATATTCAATAGTTCACACATAAATTGACCTTCAATTATTTATAATTTAGTATATAAAGTTTTTCATTTAATATTAGGGTTATGGTCACGATACAAAAGTAGTGCGGTTTCAAATACAAGTCAATCACCCCAAAAGGTGAAATTTTAGTTTATGTCTTTATAACGTTGAGGGGTGCAAAATAAAAGCACCCGAATTTATTATTTATCGGGTGCTTTTTAGTGTATTATCTTTAAATCGTTAATAATCACTGTTATTTGTGGAGCATACGAGACTCGAACTCGTCACCTTTAGACTGCCAGTCTAACGCTCTAGCCAGATGAGCTAATGCCCCTTTTCCAAAATTTCGTTGCAAAGTTAATAGTTTTTTCTAAATAAACTAATTATATTTGTCCATAAATTTGTAATTGAGTGAAAGAAAAAATAATATTAGGCGTTGATCCGGGAACTACCATTATGGGTTATGGATTGATAGAAATTGTTGGCAACAAACCCCTTTTGTTAGCAATGGGCATTTTGGAACTTAATAAGTACGAGGACCATTACATGCGTTTGCGGCGTATTTTTGAACGGATTGTCAGTTTGATCGACGAATTTCATCCCGACGAATTGGCTATTGAATCTCCTTTTTTCGGAAAAAATGTACAAAGTATGCTTAAATTAGGACGTGCTCAGGGGGTAGCCATGGCGGCAGCTTTATCAAGGGGGCTTCCTATTTTTGAATATGCTCCTTTGAAAATAAAAATGGCTATTACCGGAAACGGCAATGCAGCAAAAGAACAAGTGGCAGATATGCTGCAACGGTATTTGAAAATTCCTCAGGAAAAGATGTTTTCTCAAATGGACGCTACTGACGGCTTAGCTGCCGCCATCTGCCATTTTTTTCAAAATAACCGCCCTTCTTCCAAATCACAATATACTAGCTGGAAAGATTTCATCAACAAAAATGAAAAACGAGTGAAATAGTGATACTTCTTTGGGGATACAATCTCATACAGGTGATGAGTATCCTGAGCAACGACACTATTGGAAAAAGTACAGCAGGAGTATCCGAAAATTCAATTATTTCTTGAAATGTTATTTTTCCGGCGACTCAAGGAATAAAGAATAAAAAATAAGGCATTGCGGATTAAGTATGATGTTTCCGCTCTTTGTTGAATTTACCTGTATAAAATTCAATCATTTGTGTTCTTTATTTCATTAAAATCTATATATAGTTAACAATACCATTTTCGGATTTATAATTTTAGATAATGGCAATCTCCTAATTATTTTTCACTATTTAATACAGCCAATAAAAAAAATGATTATTTTTGTGGACTTTATCAGTAAGTTGGGATCGAAATGGCACATTCTTCCGAAAATATTTACCCATTAAACGTTTTTAACTCTCAAGGTTTGGAAGTTAAACAATATTTTATAACACACACACACACACACACACACACACACACACACACACACACACACACACACACACACACACACACA
>JAISOJ010000015.1 GCA_031275735.1 Dysgonamonadaceae bacterium | reverse complement strand
TTAATTGCAGTAGTTAATAAATTAATCAAACAGATTTTCAGCATAATAAAAAATAAAACCTATTATGAGCAAAATTTTTTATCAACAAATTACATTTCGTAACACAGTTCTTTGCGAGGTACGAAGCAATCTCTATCATTTTTTTGTTAATGCCTTTTCTTGCGAGCTAAGTTTTCGGGTTCAAGGGACAACTGATCTCCTCTTAAAAGACCTGCTACTCCTTCCGCTTCATCTTTTTTATCGCTGCATCCTTCGCAAGTGCATTCATTTATATAATTTTCAGGCTCAGTATATGTGGTAATAACGCCTTCAAAATTACGAAGAACAACTTTGCCCGGACTTTGCGAAATGATATAAGTCGGCATAACAGGTGTTTTTCCGCCTCCGCCCGGAGCGTCCACCACAAAGGTCGGAACGGCATATCCGGAAGTATGTCCGCGCAGACTTTCAATAATCTCAATCCCTTTGGAAACAGGTGTACGGAAATGTTCCAATCCCATCGATAAATCACATTGATAAATATAATAAGGACGTACACGGATTTTTACCAAATCGTGCACTAAGTTTTTCATTATATGAACGCAATCATTCACGCCGCGAAGCAAAACGGATTGATTCCCCAAAGGAATTCCGGCATTTGCCAATTTAGCACAAGCTTCCATAGCTTCGGGTGTAATTTCTTTGGAATGATTGAAATGCGTATTTAACCAGACAGGATGATATTTTTTCAACATATTTACCAAATCATCGGTGATACGTTGCGGGCAAACTACAGGAGTACGGCTTCCGATACGGATAATTTCCACATGTGGAATGGCTCTCAATCGTTCGATGATAGATTCTAACATTTTATCGCTTACCATCAAAGCATCTCCACCTGAGAGTAAAACATCGCGTACTTGAGGCGTTTTGGCAATATAATCTATCGCGTTTTGAATACGTTCCGAAGGCGATTGCGCATCGGTTTGTCCAGCGAAACGACGACGTGTACAATGACGGCAATACATCGAACACATATCGGTGATTAAAAACAACACACGGTCAGGATAACGGTGTGTCAGTCCCGGAACCGGAGAGTCTTCATCCTCGTGTAAAGGGTCCAACAAATCGGCAGCTGACTGATGAGTTTCCGCTCCGGTTGGAATCGCCTGTTTTCTTACCGGACAATTACGATCATCAGGATCGATTAAGCTCATGTAATAAGGCGTAATCGCCATACGAAGCGTTTGCAAAGATTTTGCTACACCTTCTTCCTCTTCTGCCGTAAGATTGATATATTTCTTTAATTCGTCCAGAGTTTCAATCCGGTTTTTTACCTGCCATTTCCAATCGTTCCATTGTTCGTCGGAAACGTTTGGATACAGTTCTTTTCTTCTGTTTATGTTGTTCGTCATCATTGTTATTTTACATGTATAATTTTTCAAATAAGTCACGTATTTCTTTCGATTCCCTGATAATATTCAATGTTAAATCGGCATGTCCGCGGGCATAACCATTTCCTACAATCAAGTTGATGTCTTTTCCTACACCTTCTGCACCTAAAGCTGCCTTGGTAAAGCTGGTTGCCATGGAAAAGAAATACACATATCCTTGTCCTTTGGTTACCAAAATGGAGGTCATTTCGGTAGAAGGAACATTTACATTGTTTATCGTTACGTCACATCCCCGTCCTCCGGTTATAGCCATTACTTTGTTATAGACATCCATAACATTGGTTGCATCGGCAACAATTACATCGGTAGCCAATCCCATATCGATAATCCGTTGAGAATTCTCCTTGGAATATTCCACAACTATTACTTTGCCATACTTCCCGACATTTTTCATTGCCTGATAACAGCATAGTATTCCGGATTTTCCCCCGCCGCCAATAATACAGACAATATCGCCTTCCGTTACAAGACGGTCAACTTGCGCCGGAGCTCCCGCCACATCCAAAGCCGCTAAAGCCAATTTTTCCGGAATATCATCCGGCAAAATGGCAAAAATTCCACTTTCAAACAAAATAGCTTGCGCTTTTACATCTACCTGATCATGATTGGCATCCAAATGAATTATCTCATCCAATTTTAGAGGCGTGAGAGATAAAGATACCAGTGTTGCTATTTTATTGCCTACTTTGAGATGGCTTGTTTTTGGAAAATTAGGACCTATTTCTTTTACTGTACCAATGAGCATTCCACCCGAACCGGTTACCGGATTCTGCATCTTACCGCACTCCTGAACAATGTTGTAAATCATTTCTTTCATCTTTCGGGCATCACCGTCGCATACCTGCCGTATCTGGGTATAACTTGCCGAATCGATATTTAATGTCTCAACATCAATAAGGATTTCATTATCATAAATGTCCATGGTATTATCCAGACGAAATGCCGGCTGAGGTAAAGTGCCTTTGGGTTCTATTACTCGATGTGTTCCGTATCTACAACCTTTTTTCATATAATGTTTATTCTCTCTGTTTTTTATAAATTAATTACCCTTTATTATTGACAATGAAAAACATTTGCTTTTTAAAGACATGCTACAAAGATACGTAAAAAACAGTTAAATACAGCATATAAATAAGACAAAAAATAGCGTCCGGACGTGAAGCAATAAATAGGACACGGATTTAACGAGTGGAATGGATTAAAACGGATTAATTGCCCTAAAGGGGATTTTTCCGCTCTTTCATTTTCTAAATGCGTCATTGGCAGGGGTCAATAATAAAAATCAAACAAAAGAGAAATGACAGACGCATCTTCCCTTTTTGCCCCTAAATCCCACCTCACCCCCCGCCCTCTCCGAAAGAGAGGGAGCTTTGCTGTACGTAATTCGTTCGTTTAGGGTGTCATTGCGAGGCACGAAGCAATCTCTGTCATTGATAATGGAGATAAAGCGGAGCGGTAGCATTCTCAGTTTGGCGGAATTTGCAATTCCGTCATAGTACATAAAGCAATTTATAATTGCTAATAATCCGGATTGCAAATTCGGAAATGTTCCGAGCGGCATTACAAATGCCGCTCAACGTTGATTCGCAATGACGCAACCTTGCGTTCATTAACCATTAACCATTAGTCATTAAAAAAACTTCTTGCATATTATAATAAAAATAGTACTTTTGCATTGTGAATAAGTTTTTTAATTGTGTATTAATGAATAGTATTGAATTAACTCCTTTCTGTGTAAATTTCCTCTCCAGTAACTTGGATTCTTCGAATAATTGTGTAGCACACACAGGGCGTAATTTACTCTTTATTCTTCGAGATAATTACCGGTACAAA
>JAISOJ010000004.1 GCA_031275735.1 Dysgonamonadaceae bacterium | reverse complement strand
ACTTTGTGGTGGCTATTGAATCTGTTGAAATATGGAACAAGACCCCGTTTGCAAATCGACCAACGAAGTCGGTCGTGACTCACACGACTTTAAGAACACAGACCTGAGTTAATGTTTTTCAGTCATACGAAAAGCCAAACTCGCAGAAGAAAATCGCATATTGTAAGGCGCAGACCTGCGTCGCCCTCGCCATAGCGGGGGGGCTTGTTTTGTCTTGACGCTAATCTATACTGCGATATGCGACTTGTTATATGACTATATGGTGGAATTTATAGAAGAAAGATACTATTTTAAACCAAACCAATTAATTATATTGAAACAATAATCTGCCGGAAGAATTGATTTACTCCTTGTTTTCTTACATAAATTAACCATAGAATACTTAATTATTCGGAATATTCATGTAATTTTGCTCCCAAATAAAAAGGTACATTGAACAAAAGACAGAGCATATTAACATTATTTCTTTTTTTATCTGCCATAATACATGTTTATGCCGATGAATCCGGTAAGGACTTTATTCTTGTCATCGATGCGGGTCATGGCGGGACTGATAGTGGGGCTTTAGGAAAAAAATCGAAAGAGAAGGATATTAACTTTGCTGTCGCAAAACTGGTAGGTAATTACATTTCAAAAGAATTCGAAGACGTCAAAATTGTTTATACAAGGGATAAAGACATCAAAATCGCATTGAGAGAACGAACAGACATTGCCAATAAAGTCAAAGCAAATTTGTTTATTTCCATTCATTCCAATGCTTCAAAAAATCGTTCGGTAAACGGAGCAGAAGTATATATATTAGGTTTACACAGAACAAAAGAGAATTTAGCCGTAGCTCAAAGAGAAAACAGCGTTATTTTAATGGAAGATAATTACAAGGAAAAATATCAGGGCTATGATCCGAATTCTCCGGAATCAGGTATTATCTACGAATTAATGCAAGAAAAATATATGCAACAAAGTCTTGAATTTGCCGCCATGGTGCAGAAAGAGTTAGTAACGACTGCTAAACGAAAAGATCGAGGCGTAAATCAAGCGGGATTCTGGATATTGGTAGGAGCAAGTATGCCAGCCATCTTAATTGAATTGGATTTTATCTCTCATAGAGAAAGTGAAAAATTTTTAGCCAGCAAAATGGGGCAGGAAAAAATGGCGGTCGCCATTACTAATGCGTTTTCGAAATACAAAAAGACGCTTGATTACAAAAAAAAACGAAACGTTTTATTACAGGAAAAAGAGAGGAATAGAGATAACGACCCAATAGAAATCGTATATAAAGTACAAATATTTGCCTCTTCGCAAAAGTTATCGCAAAATTCTAAATACCTCAAAGGGTATGAAGCCCAATTTTACGTGGAAAATAATTTATACAAATATACTTACGGAGAATCTTCCGATTGGGACGAAATTTCTAAAATTAGAAAATCCCTGCTAAAAGATTTCCAAGACGCTTTCATCGTCAAATTTGAAAATGGAGTAAAAGTACCTATAAAATAATCAATGAATGAAAAAAATATTTTCAAAAGAAGCTGCTATCGGATTAGTTACGCTGGTAAGTCTTTTTATTTTGTATTTTGGAATCAACTACCTTAAAGGCATTAATTTATTTAAACCGAGTAATCATTATTACGTTAAGATACCGAATGTATCCGAATTACAAGCATCCAGCCCGATCTATGTGGACGGATTCAAAGTAGGAATTGTCAATAAAATTGATTTCGGATTTAATAATCCTGCTTCTTCAATTGTTATTCTTATTAGCTTAGATGAAAAAATGAGAATACAGACAGGAAGTTATTTTGAGTTAAAGTCGGGTTTAACGTCGGGAGCATATCTGAACCTGATACTAAACAAATATGTTAATTCGTATTACCAACCCGGAGATACGATTGAAGGATTCTCTGATATCGGTTTAATGGATAAAGTATCTACTAATTTACTTCCTCATATAGAAAATATATTACCGCGCTTGGACTCGATATTGGCAGGATTACAAACAGTGATTAACCATCCGGCTTTATCCAAATCGTTCGAACATATTGAATCCACTACGGCAAATCTTCAAAAATCATCCGATCAATTGAATATTTTATTATCGAAAGATATCCCGGTTATTTCAAACAACTTGAAAGAGATATCTTCCAATTTTGCCACTATAAGTTCCGGTTTAAAAGAGTTAGACTTGAATACAACGCTCGCCAAAGTGGAACAGGTAATTGAAAATATTGATCGTATATCTCTACAGTTAAACGACAAAGACAATAGTATGGGACTTTTATTGAACGACCGTTCTTTGTATGATAATTTGGACGCTACCGCTAAAAATGCCGCCGATTTGTTGAAAGATATCAAAGAACATCCGAAAAATTATGTTCGCTTTTCTGTTTTCTGATCTTTCAATTTTAATTTAGGTTGCTATGAATAACATAACATCCATAACCGAAACATAGAACGGAAGAAATTACTACAAGCGTGATTTTCAATTTTTTGGAATTGATTAGTTTTTTGGAAAAAGGAATACTGAATATGCCTGCTACCAGCGACATTCCGATAATTGAACCTAATCCGAAAATCACTAAAAACAATAAACTATTGGTAACAGAATTGATTTGGGTCATGATCAGTACGACTAAAGTGCCGCTGCCGGCCAATCCATGGACGGCGCCGATTCCATAAGAGGTTTTGTGAAGATTTTTTCCTTTTAAATGTACGTGAGCGTGCAAATGTTTATTTGTGCCTGCGTGTTCATGACGGTGTTTATGAATGATAATTTTTTCGTCTCTAAAAAAAATATAAAGGCGGTAAGAAGCTACAAGAATCAACATCAGTCCAACGGCGGCTTCGAAATAAGAAAATGAATTTTCGGGAATATTCACTTTGAATAGAATCATGATAATTCCAATCAGGAAAATGGTAGAAGTATGTCCTAATCCCCAAAAAATACCGTCTTTGATAGATGGAAATATTTTATTGCGTTGAGAAACAATATTGGTTACCGCCAATACATGATCAGCTTCAAAAGCATGTAAAAGTCCCTCGTATAAGGCATAAAATAAAAGGATTAATAAAGGTAATTGTCCCATAGATATATTTTTTAATGTCTCAATTAACAAAATAATAGAATCGGCAGCAAAAATAGGAAAATATTCTCATGAAACAAGAAATAATCAGGAAAAAAATAACACGTAATAAAAAAATAGTGCTACTAATCGAATAATTCCCTATCTTTGGACGCTCTTTTAGAAAAGATGATATGAATAAACTTGAATTATTAAAGAATAAACTAAACTCTTACGGCAAGCTCTGTGTCGCTTTTTCGGGTGGAGTGGATTCTTCTTTTTTATTGTATGTAGCCTACCATGTTTTGGGGGATAACGCTTTGGCTGTCTTGATTGATTCGCCTGTGCTTGCTCGCAGGGATAAGAAAGAAGCGGTAGATTGGCTGGAGCAATTGGGCGTAAAATATGCGGTTGTTGAAGAGAATCCTTTTGATTCGCCCGATTTTTCCCAAAATAGCCGGATGAGGTGTTATTTTTGTAAAAAAAACAATTACGAACTGATATTGGATGTGGCTAAACAATATGGTATCAATTATGTAGCCGATGGTCAAAATGCGGATGACGCCCAGTCGGAGCATCGTCCGGGTATTCGGGCGTCGAAAGAATTAGGCGTAGTAAGTCCTTTGAATGAATGTGGATTGACCAAAGAAGATATCCGGTTTTACAGTAAACAGCTCCAGGTTTCCACCTGGAATAAACCGGCTAATGCATGCCTTTCTTCCCGAGTTCCTTATGGATTTGAGATTACAAAAGAGCGTCTGGCGGTTATTGAAGCCGCGGAAGACGTTCTCCGTAAGCGAGGAATGGAAGGTTGCCGGGTTCGTTGGCACGAAAGCATCGCACGCATCGAAGCGCCACGCGACTATTTTGATGCCATCTTGAATACTAAAGAGATTACTCAAGAAATAAAAGCGCTTGGATTCAAGTATATTACACTTGATTTGGAAGGATTTCGTAGTGGAAGTATGAATTAAAGTTAAAAACGGATAGCTTGTTTATGGATATAAAGAGAATATTGGAAGAGGTGAAAAATGGAGTCTTGTCGGTAGACGAGGCGGCAAATAAATTGAAAACTTTGCCTTTCGATGATTTAGGATATGCCCTTGTCGATCATCACCGGCAGTTGCGTAACGGTTGTCCGGAAGTAATTTATTGTACCGGTAAAACGACAAGTCAACTCAAAGGCATTGTAAAAAACCTGATTGAAGTAGGAAATACCAATATCCTCGCCACGCGAGCTAACGAGAAAATGGCCCAAGCCGTATCCGAAATTTATCCTGAAGCCGAATGGAATCCTTCGGCTCGCACCATTGTTATTAAACGGCGCCCCATTGAAAAATGCGGAAAGGGAAAAATCTTAGTTGTTACGGCCGGCACTTCCGATATACCGGTAGCAGACGAAGCTATCGTCACAGCCAAATTTCTCGGCAACGAAGTCGAACACCTTTTCGATGTTGGCGTTGCCGGTATTCACCGCTTATTAGCCAAATTAGATATCATTATTTCGGCTAACGTGATTATCGTCATCGCCGGTATGGAAGGAGCTTTACCTAGCGTTATCGGCGGATTGACCGACAAACCGGTTATTGCAGTGCCTACAAGCGTAGGTTATGGCGCCAGTTTTGGCGGTATAACGGCTTTGTTGTCCATGCTCAATTCGTGTGCAAACGGTGTGAGCATCGTTAATATCGACAATGGCTTTGGTGCTGCTTATATCGCTAACAGCATCAACAAAGTGAGTTAAAAATTAATAACTGAAAATTAAAAATTTATAGTTCATAAATTCATAATCATAATAAGTCTTATGATTTTATATTTCGATTGTTTTTCCGGTATTAGCGGCGATATGACATTGGCCGCACTTCTTGATTTGGGAATAAATAAAGAACAGCTTACGGGCGAATTAAAAAAACTTGGTCTCGAAGGATGGGAGATTGAACTTACTTCTGTATCCAAATCTGCTATGGAGGCTAAGCATGTGGAAGTAATAGTAAAAGAGTCTAATCACGACCACTGTCATAAACACTCTCACGAACATGGTAGTCATCTCCACATTCATCGTACCATGGCCGATATTGTAAATCTTATTGATGAAAGCGATATTTCACCGAATGCTAAAGTGCTCTCTAAACGAATTTTTATGCGATTGGCGGAAGCAGAAGCAAAAATTCATGGAACAACGCCCGATAAGGTGCATTTCCACGAAGTCGGTGCGATTGATTCGATTATAGATATTGTAGGAACGGCTATTTGTATCGACATTTTGTCGCCGGATAAAATTTACGCTTCGGTTTTACATGATGGCTATGGTTTTGTAGAATGTCAGCACGGGATTATTCCTGTACCGGTACCGGCAGTTACTGAAATATTGGCAAAACGAGGCGTTCAGTTCAAACAATTGGATGTGGAAGGCGAAATGATGACTCCGACAGGCGCTGCCATTATCGCCGAATTGGCGGAAAGTTTTGGTCCGGCGCCGGAAATGATCGTTAAAAAAATCGGTTACGGCGCAGGGAAGAAAAATTTTCCGATACCTAATATTTTGCGGATTGTGGAAGGTGAAAGGCAACTTGCTTCATATCTGGATACTGTAACAATTATTGAAACAAATATTGATGATACAACGCCTGAAATCATGGGTTATGTTATGGAAAAACTTTTTGAAGCCGGCGCGAAAGATGTTTTCTTTACGCCCATTTATATGAAAAAATGCCGGCCGGCAACGATGTTGAGCGTTTTATGCGAAGCGGCCAAAGAGTCTGTCATGGAACATATTCTCTTCACGGAAACCTCCACCATCGGTTTGCGTAAATATAAGGTGGAACGAAATTGCTTGCAACGCAAAATTACTGTAGTATCAACTCCTTACGGGCAAGTCAAAGCCAAAGAAGTTGTATACGGCGAAACAAGCCGGATAAACATTGAATATGAAGATGCTTGTCGTTTAGCAAAAGAAAAAAATATCCCTTTGCAAAAAATATATAGTCAATCCTTATTAAGTCCTTTTTTCAATCCACAGCACAGCAAAAATCTTGCGGAAAAATCAGACGAAAAATAATCAGCAAAAACTCAAATAAGAGTCTTTGCTGTCATAAACATTAACATGATTTGTCCTTTTTGCTGCATCTTCTGATAACTGGTAATCTTTTCTAACCGGCGTATTTATTGTTAATAAATTTATTTGGACATCTTTAAATTCTTCCATTTTCATCATACATATTAATAACTTCAATAGTCACATTTCCACCATGACTGTGTCCTACCAAAGTTATTGGCTCTTTTGCATCTGCATTTATGTATGCTTCTTTAATATGGTTGTATTGCTGCCTTAGTTCTTTCGCTTGCATAGTTGCCTCCGGACCAATTAAATTTAACTTTAGCTAAATTTTCATCATTAAAAGCCAATTTTGTTGCTGTAAGAATACCTCTTAAATCTTTCCAGGTACCATAGGTTGACCAGGTACCATGTATGGGAATAACAATATTTCCATTGGGGTCTGTAAACCTAACGGGGTTATTCAAACAATACGCATAAGTGCTAACATTTGGATACTTTTCTTGCAAAGGGTCAGTACTTAACCAGACACTCACTCTGCTTTCATAATATCTTGCTCTGTAGTAATACAATCCCGTTTCTTCATCCAATTCCTTGGCGTTAAACAGATAGGGCGTATTCCACGTATTGTTCCGCTCTTCAATAAATACCTCGCCGAACGAGACGTTATTGTTGTTTGGTTTTATACAAAGCGTTCCTTTCTTTTTTTTTAGTATTTAAAATGTTAAAATCAAAAGCCAAGATGACTTCTATAATAATTTTCTTGCTCCGGCTTTAATCACAACGTCATACACTTGGGGTTTGATTTTGAATTTTTGCTCATAGCTTTCAAGCGCTCGCTTAATAAAACCGTCATATAATTCGTTTTTAATCAAATTGATCGTACAACCTCCGAAACCGCCTCCCATGACGCGCGAACCGGTAACACCAGATGTACGAGCAATATCATTCAAAAAATCCAATTCTTCACAACTAACTTCGTATTTCCGGCTTAATCCGATATGCGTTTCATACATTTTTTTTCCTACTGTTTCATAATCGTTATTTTCCATAGCGACGCAAACATCTAAAAGACGTTGTATTTCTTCAAGCACAAATTCTGCCCGAATATAATCTTCCGGTGTTACTTCGTTTGCCACCTCTTTCAACATACACCAATCGGCGTCGCGTAACAATTTCACCGAAGGATGACGTCTTTGGATAGCAGCAACCACATTTTCACAAGACTGGCGACGCTTGTTATAGGCGGAAGAAGCCAATTCGTGCGCTACGCAAGTATTAATCAGTACCAAGCGATAACCTTCCGGATGAAACAATACGTATTGGTATTCCAACGAACGACAATCTAAACGTATAAGCGAACCTTCTTTACCAAAACAAGAAGCAAACTGATCCATGATACCGCATTTCACTCCTACATAATTATGTTCGGTAGCTTGACCTATTTTGGCTAATTCAAAACGATCAAAACCCAATTGGTATATATCATTGAGAGCATATCCAAAGCAACTTTCTAATGCTGCAGATGACGACATACCGGCTCCTAAGGGCACGTCGCCGGCAAATACCGTATCAAAGCCCACAATGGCAGCCCCTCGTTTAATCATTTCCCTGCAAACACCGTAAAGGTATTTTGCCCACGACTGGGTAGGTAAATCATTTTCGCCTAAACCAAATTCTACATATTCTTCTAAATCCAGTGCATAAGCGCGTATTGTGCTCGTCCCATTCGATTTGATTTCACAATACATCGCTTTATCTATGGAACCCGGAAGCACAAAGCCTCCGTTATAATCCGTATGTTCTCCAATCAAATTAATACGCCCCGGCGAAGTGTATAAATTCCCTTCCGTTTTGAATAATGATTTAAATTTTTCTTGAATGAATTTTGTGTCCATGATTTATTATTTTTTATAAATATTTTGTCTCAATTTTTTGTAATTTTATTCAACGAACAATTCTCCGAATCAGCAAATAACGAGATTTATAGTAACTTTCCAAACTACTGCTCACCGTAACTCCTCGACTCGTAGATGCATGAATAAAAAGGAAATTACCCTTTCTGTTTACATCCACAACAATGCCTACATGCCCTACTCTCTTTGAATTTTTATTTTTTCCGGTAAAAAAAACCAAATCTCCCGGCCGAATATTCTTCTTATTAACGCTCGTTCCCATTTTACTTTGTTCCTGAGTAGTCCGAGGCAAATAATAATTGAATTTTTTAAAGACATATTGAGTGAATCCTGAACAATCAAACCCTTTTGGAGTACTTCCTCCAGCTTTATATGGTGTTCCGGTAAAATTACCGGCATATCCGATTATTTTATTAATTTCTTTATTTGTAGTATTTTGAGAACTGTATTTTGAAGCGCCGCATGAAGATAAAAAAAATGCTACAAATAGAAAATAAAAAATAAATCGCAATTTCATTTCCAATAAAATCATTAGTCCGGTACAAATATACGTTTTTTTTTTAATATTTTTGCATCTTGAAAAAAAAGAAGAATATATTAATGAACAAAATTATTAAAAAGGAAATTCTCTCCGAAAATGTAGTTAAATTGGAGGTAGAAGCTCCTCTTATCGCAAAATCCAGGAAAGCCGGACATTTCGTCATCGTGAGAACAGGCAAATACGGTGAACGTATCCCTTTGACTATTGCCGTTGCAAACATTCAAAATGGAACGATTACTTTAGTGATTCAAAAAGTAGGAAAATCCTCCCAAAAGATCTGTGCACTAAGCGAGGGCGATTACATTACAGATTTAGTAGGGCCATTAGGTCGTGCGACGCACATCGAAAATTTCGGCACGGTTATTTGCGCTTGCGGCGGCGTAGGCACGGCGCCCATGCTCCCGATTGCGGAAGCCATGAAAGAAGCAGGAAATAAAGTGATTACGGTTTTAGCTGCTCGTACAAAGGAATTAATTATTTTGGAAAAAGAAATGAAACGCTTTTCCGACGAAACGCTGATTATGACCGACGATGGTTCGTACGGACAGAAAGGATTGGTAACGAACGGTGTAGAGGAGGTCATCAAACGGGAAAAGGTAGATTTATGCGTGACGATCGGTCCGGCAATCATGATGAAATTTGTTTCTCTTTTAACAAAAAAATACGAAATACCTACAGTGGCTTCCTTAAACACCATTATGGTGGACGGAACCGGAATGTGCGGCGCATGTAGGGTGACTGTCGGCGGGAAAACGCGCTTTGTGTGTGTGGATGGACCTGAATTTGATGCTCACCAAGTTGATTTTGATGAAATGATGTTACGTTTAAATGCTTATAAAGAATATGAATGAATATTTAAAAACACAACGAAACGAACCTTGGCGGGAAGAGTTGCGTAAGAGTTTGAAAAACAAGGAGCGCATAGCTATTCCACGAGTTAAAATGCCTGAATTAGAAGCCGGTTATCGCAGTTGCAGTTACGATGAAGTAAATACGGGAATATCCTTGCAACAGGCTTTAACGGAAGCAAAACGCTGTTTGGATTGTCCCGACCCTTCTTGCATAAGCGGCTGTCCGGTGGAAATTAACATTCCCAAATTTATCAAGTACATAGAGCATAACGAGATATTGAAAGCCGCCGAAACTTTGAAAGAAACTTCTGCATTGCCTGCTGTCTGCGGTCGTGTTTGCCCGCAGGAAAAACAATGTGAAAGTCTATGCATCCATCTGAAAATGAAAAGCGAATCGGTTGCAATCGGTTATTTGGAACGTTTTGCAGCCGATTACGAGCGAGAAAATGCTTCGATTTCATTACCTGAACTTGCTGAAAACAACGGAATTAAAATTGCTGTAGTCGGTTCAGGTCCCGCAGGATTATCTTTTGCGGGCGACATGGCTAAATATGGATACGACGTGACGGTTTTTGAGGCTTTGCATGAGATAGGCGGCGTATTGAAATACGGTATTCCTGAGTTTCGTTTACCCAATGCAATTGTGGATGTAGAAATTGATAATCTTCGGAAAATGGGCGTAAAATTCGTCACAAATTGCATTGTCGGTAAAACATTGTCGCAAAATGATTTACAGCAAGAAGGTTATCGAGGTATTTTTATTGCCTCTGGCGCCGGATTGCCTAATTTCATGAATATACCGGGTGAAAACCTCTCTGGCGTTTTGTCGGCCAACGAATACTTGACAAGGGTTAACCTAATGGGAGCTAACAGAAAAGAAGCCGATACGCCTGTTTTCTTCGGTAAAAACGTGGCAATCATCGGCGGAGGCAATACGGCAATGGATTCAGTTCGTACCGCCCGTCGGCTAGGCGCCGAAAAAGCTATGATTGTTTACCGTCGTTCGGAAGAGGAAATGCCCGCTCGAATAGAGGAAGTTAAACATGCTAAAGAAGAAGGAATTATCTTTATGAATCTCAATAATCCCATTCAATATATCGGCGATGAAAAAGGACGGGTGAAACAAATGATACTTCAGAAAATGGAACTCGGCGAACCCGATGCTTCCGGGAGGAGACGTCCCGTCGAAATTTCGGGATTAACCGAAACAATTGATGTGGATATGGTGGTCGTAGCGATTGGGGTCTCCCCCAACCCACTTATTCCAAGCTCCTTTTCCGGGCTTAACGTCAGCAGATGGGGTACGATTGTTGTCGATCAGGATACTCTGCAAACCGATTTATCCAAAGTTTATGCCGGCGGAGATATTGTAAGAGGTGGAGCAACCGTAATTCTGGCCATGGGCGACGGACGAAAAGCAGCAGCGGCGATGCATCAAAAAATGGAATCTAGATGACACCGATTGGGTATCCGTATCATCTGAGTTCCATTTTATACAAAATACAAAAAAGCTTAGAAGCGGAAAGAAACTCCAAGACTTAAATTAGCTAACCAGGCCGGACGGGATTCTTTCCGATACGGCTTGGTTTCGAAATAAATATAATTCCTTGTCCACAAATAAGAAATTCCCATGTTGATATACAAACCCAATTGTCCTATCTGATAAATCATTCGCATATTGGCATCTATGGATGAGGCAAACCGATAGCGAAGCCTGGTGGTTTCGGACGGAAGAGTAAGCGTTTCTCCGGAACTGTAATAGAGAGAATAAGGCGTCATATAACCCAGCGAAGGTCCGGCATTGAATTCGAAACGCTTGGGAATGACATTCAAAAGTAAATAAACAAGATAATCCCTTGCAGTTTCAAAATCCATATCGGTATCATCGTTAAAAGGAATCGTCGTAGTCCTGAAAGCAAACAAAAGAGGAACTTTCCAATACATTTGGCTACCGTCCATCTCGGATATATACGATATTCCCGACCGGAATCCGAATTTATCGTTCAAAAAATAACTTCCGGACAAAGCCGTAACCGAACCGTTTGACAAGTGGTTATTGTCGGTCGGAATAAACAAACCTCTTTCCAACGTTACATCATGAAAATAAATCAAATTGTCATTATACCGGTCGTTTACCGATTTTTCCCCATCCCTGTCTTCGTACTCCGGATGAAAATAATCGTATGTTTTCGTTTCCTGAGCTTGCATGGATAAAGCCATGCAAAAAAATAATAATCCTTCTTTTAATTTTTTCATCTGTTTATAATTTTATATATTATTTGGTATTTGGAAATTTCATACATTAAAAAAATAATTGAATGACGGCTCATTTTTATCCATTTCCCTAAACAATTTTCCGCCTTATTTCGTGTAAGAATTTCTTCATGGCGCTTGCATCTCTTGTTTCGATGATTTGCAGCAAGTTGGCCAGTTCTTTCCGGATTTGCTCCAATTGCTTCGGCGTGCGCGGATTGAACAATATCTCCGTCAGCAGGTAATCGTCTTCCGAAAGCAATCCGCGGGCAATGGCCATGTGCTTTTTGAATGTTGTACCCGGCGCTTCCTGGTGTTTCATCACCGAAGCAAAGACCAGCGTCGAAGTAAACGGAATGGAAAGCGAATAGGCAATCGTTTCGTCGTGCTCCTCGAAAGTATATTCGAAAATATTCAGTTTCAATGTATTGTACAAGTCGCGGAAAAACACTTTTCCCAAATGCGACGATTCCGAGATGATGATGGCATTCTCGGACGATAAATTGCCCAGATTGGCAAAAGTGGGTCCGAACATCGGATGCGTGGACACGAACGGCCTTCCGGTTTCTTCGTAAAACTTTTTCAATCCGTTTTTTACGGAAGCAATGTCCGAAATAATGCACGATTCGGGAAGATAAGGCAAAACTTGCCTGAAAGCTTCTACGGTAAATTGCACCGTGGCGGCATTAATCAGGATTTCGGGCCTGAATGCGGCAATTTCCGCAGGGTCGCTCATTCGAATGCAATTGTAAGTGAAGCGCAATTGCTCGCGGTTGCTGTCGAAGATGGCAACTTCGTGCTCGAAACTCAACACGTCGGCAAAGAAAGACCCCATCTTTCCCGCCCCTAAAATTTGTATTTTCATTGATTTAAAATTTCCATTTGCAGGCGGATCGATTCTTCGTGAATTGCTTCCAGGACGGTTTTCATGAAACCGGCGCCCATTCCCATTTTTTCGGCTTCCGAAAGCCGTTTTTCCAAAATCTCGTCATAGCGAACCGTTTGAAGTACCGGCATGTTGTGTTCCTTCTTGTATTGCCCGATTTCTTTGGAAACGCGCATGCGCTTGGCCAGAATCGCCAGCAATTCGTTATCTGTCTCGTCGATTTGCTGCCGGAGTTCCTTCAGGTTTTCGGTCGTCTGTTTCGTATCGCGAATCACCAGCAGATTCAGGATGTACGACAGGACGCCGGGGGTAATCTGCTGATCCTTGTCGCTCCAGGCCGTATCCGGATTGCAGTGGGATTCGATGATCAGGCCGTCGTAATTCAGATCCATTGCCTGTTGCGACAGAGGCGCTATCAATTCCCGTTTTCCGCCAATGTGACTTGGGTCGGAAAACAGGGGCAGATTGGGAATCCGCCGTTTCAGTTCGATCGGGATATGCCATTGCGGCAGATTGCGGTACAGTTTTTTATCGTAAGAACTGAATCCTCTGTGAATGGCGGCAATCTTGCGGATTCCCGCATTGTAGATCCGTTCAATTGCTCCAATCCACAAGTCCAAATCGGGATTGACCGGATTTTTGATCATCACCGGACCTGAAAAATGTGTAACTCTTAGTGCATCGGAGATTTCCTGCATGGCAAACGGATTGACGGAAGTCCGCGCGCCTATCCATAGAATATCGACGTTGTACATGACGGATTCCAGGATATGATTTTTCGTGGCTACTTCCGTAGCGACATACATGCCTGTTTCCCTTTTTACCCGTTGCAGCCAGGCAAGTCCGGGCGTACCGATTCCTTCAAATCCGCCGGGTTTGGTACGCGGTTTCCAGATACCTGCCCGAAATATTTTAATTCCTTTGGCAGCTAATTCACAAGCGGTTGTCATTACCTGCTCTTCTGTTTCCGCGCTGCACGGACCCGCGATTATCAGCGGACGCTGTTCGCTGATTCCCGGCAATAAAATTGATTCTAATTCCATATTTATATTGTTTATATTCATTGATTTCCCTTATTTTCTTTCTCCTTTTTTTCCTTTCTCTCCAATTCTCTCCAAAGCTTCCTGCAACTGTTTTTCATTGCAACAAAGCGAAATACGGATGTATCGGTTTCCATTGCTTCCGAAAATAAATCCGGGTGTTATAAAAACATGGGTGTTATAGAGGATTTCGTTGGCCAGTGTTTCGCCGTTCTCGTATTTTGGAGGAATCTTTCCCCAGAGAAACATCCCCGACTGCTTCGGGTCGAAACGGCAATCCAGCGTTTCCATGATTGCTTCGGCAATTATGCGCCGTTTCCTGTAAATCCTGTTCATCGTTGCATACCATTCTTCGGATGCTTGTAAGGCTTTTGCCGCCGCCAGCATTATCGGTTTGAATTGTCCGCTGTCGATATTGCTTTTTACTCTCAGAATCCATTGTACAAATTGCGGATTGGAGGCCAGCATCGCTATTCTCCACCCCGGCATATTGTGAGATTTGCTCAGTGAATTCATTTCGATGCAAATTTCTCTGGCGCCGTCTATTTCCAGGATACTGCCCGGATTTTCGTTTAGAATGAAACTGTAAGGGTTGTCGTTGCAAATGATTATGCCATGCTTGCGCCCGAAATCGACCAGGCGTTGAAAAAGTTTGCGGGTGGCGGGAGCGCCTGTCGGCATGTGGGGATAATTGACCCACATCAGTTTTACGTTCGATAGATCCAACTGTTCCAAAGCGTCAAAATCGGGCTGCCAGCCGTTTTCTTCCTTCAAGTCATACGGAACGGTGCGGGCTTCCACGAGGTTGCCAATCGAACTGTAGGTCGGATAACCCGGATTGGGAATCAATACGCCGTCGCCCGGATTGAGGAAAGCCAGGGAAACATGCAAAATTCCTTCCTTGGAGCCGATTAGAGGTTGTATTTCTGTATCCGGATTCAAATCTGCCCGGTACCATTTTTTGTACCAGTCGGCAAAAGCCTTGCGCAGTTCGGGAATCCCAACGTAGGGCTGGTAACCGTGAACATCCGCTTGTCTGGCCGAACGGCAGAGCGTTTCAACGGTTTCTTCCGAAGGCGGCAAATCGGGACTTCCAATGCCTAAATTGATTATATTTGCTCCCCTGGCATTCATTTCTGCAATTTCCTTTAATTTCAGCGAAAAATAGTATTCGCTGACGGCATTTAAGCGACGGGCGGGACGGATGTTCATGATGATGAAGAATTTATAATTTATAAGCGACTGGATTTGGGATTATTGTTTATCTCGCATTTCTAAACGTTGGTGATATTGTTTTCCCTGTATTCGCCGAGGATTTTGAAGTCCTTGGTTAAAGGACGGATGGCGTCCAGTCCCTGTTTGTATTTCAATAGATTCCCGAAAGTCAGGTCCACGTAAAAAAGATATTCCCATTCGCGCCCCAAAATCGGAAGCGATTGGATTTTGGTCAGGTTCACATCATAAAACGACAGGATAACCAATACTTTGGACAGGCTTCCTTCGGTATGGGGGAGTGTGAAAACAATCGACGATTTGTTGATTTCGGAATCTTTCACCAATTCTTCGGCCATCCAGCGGTTGGCCAGTAAAAGAAAGCGGGTGAAATTGCGCTTGTTGGTTTCAATCCCTTCGTCCAGTACTTTTAGACCGTATAATTCGGCGGCGTATTTGCTGCATATCGCCGCATGTCCTTTCAATGAATTTTCGGCTATGTTTCTGGCGCTTAAAGCGGTATCTTCACCTTCCACGATTTTTACGTGAGGCATTGAGTTGAGGTATTCGGCGCATTGCATCAAGGCAATCGGATGCGAGTTGACTTCGGTGATTGTTTCCGGGGAATCGTCCGGAAGCGCGGCCAAACTGTGGGTGATGCGGATTTTCTGTTCTCCGACAACCATCAAGTCGCTTTCGCGAATCAATTCGTGGTTTTGCAGCAAACTGCCGGCAATGGTATTTTCGATAGCTATAATCCCGATGATGTTCGGGTCTTTTTTTACTTCGGCTATCACATCCCTGAAGCGGTTGCAGGAAAGAATATCGATCTCTTCCTCCCTGCTTTTCCTGAAATACATGCGGGCGGCTATCTCGTGATATGCGCCTTTAATTCCTTGAATGGCTACTGTTTTCATTCTTGACAATTAAGTTTCAAAAAAAAATCCCGTCATGGTCTGACAGGATTTCATATTTTTTATTTATGTTTGTTTTTCGCATTCATTTTATCATACAAAATCCCGCCTTACTTTTTGCTAAAGTAAAAGTAAAAGAAAGAATATGTAAAATAAAATCGATTCATTTTCCCGTATTGTTGTTAAATCTGCTGCAAAAGTAATACTTTTTTTGATAATTTGCTCCCGAAATCAAATTTATTCCAGGGAAAACTTAAGGTTGCCCTGAAAATTTATTAGAATTTTCAATAAATAATCGCCTGGTTTTCAATGAATTTTCCTCAGCGTTTTTAGTAAGGATTCGACCGAAAGCGGTTTGCCTGTAGCTTGCAACATCCACTGGTTAGGGCTTAAACGCCCCAAGCGGTAGATGCGATCCACCTCCGATGCGAAGTCTTTTCCATTTAAATACTGTTCCAATTGAAATTCGATGATTTGACCGAATGCATAAGCCGATAAGTACAAAGGATAGCTGATGGTATGCGAGTAAACGGCCAACACGGTTTCGTCTTTTAT
The DNA here is from genome assembly GCA_031275735.1 of Dysgonamonadaceae bacterium. GTDB lineage: Bacteria > Bacteroidota > Bacteroidia > Bacteroidales > Azobacteroidaceae > Azobacteroides. Next base: position 8,492 of record JAISOJ010000004.1, on the reverse strand, counting down.
TCCGAATACCGGAGCAAAATATTCATTCCATATCTCTTTTGACAAATGGATCACAGCTTCTTTCAATTCTTCCGGAGAAGCTTGCGGATGGGCGTACAACCATTTCCATATAGCGATGTCCAGCATGGAAACTCCGCAAATTTCGTACATGTTCCATGCTTTATCCAAAATATCCATGACTTCTTTTTCGGGATCATTGTTTTTAATTCCCAGCAAATCTAAATCCCTTTTCTGGAAAACAAAAGCTAATGCCTCTGTAAACGCCGTATTTGGTACGCCGTTTAAAAGGTAATAATCGACGTCGTAAAGCGAAAGGGTTTGTTCTACATTGTGTCCAAATTCGTGAATCGCAATATTATAACCTTTGTAATCCATCCCTTCGGCGGGAATACGGGTTCTTAGATGCGATTTTTGTCCTTTCATAGCGGCGCCCCAAGCATGACCGGAACCACGGGCAGCGTCAACGGCCACTTTTTCAGCGATATAATCCGCTCGTTCTTTTGTAAATCCTAAACGAGATAATATGTCAGGTAATTGTTTTTGCATGCTTTCTGCATTCGGAAAAAGTTTCCTGGTTTGTTCGCTTAATTTATCTTCATTTAAATTGCTGCGCGGTTTGAAACCATCGTACCAGATATCAAAAGCTTCCAGGTTCCGGCCCAAACGAGCGGCGATTTTTTTCCCGACTTCTTTCAACTCGGGAGCGGACAGAAAGGTTCTGAATAAGGTTTCCGCATCATCAACGGAAATTTCCATGTCTTCCGAAAAATTACGGTCAATATAAGTGTTTCCTGTGTATCCGTCGATAGCTTGCAGGGCTTTGAAATTATTCAGGAATTTCTCGTAACGGACAATATTTTCTGTGGTTACGGTCGCCGATTTTCCGGATTGATAAACTGTGTTGGTAAACGGATTCCACTCGTAGTTGTCCGAATTGATTACTTCTTTGGGAATTTCTTGGGAAATAATCCGTTTCATCACTTCATAAATTGTTTGTTGTTTGTCCAATCCGGCTTCTCCTTTGTTGTAATTGGCCTTAATTTCATCACGTAAATTCCAATGAGACAATAAAATCATATCTTCCGGAAATTTTTTGTCTCCCTTTTTGTCTAATAGACATCCGGCATAAATGTTGTAGGAGGAAATATAGACGTCTGCATCGCTCAGCGACTTAGAATAAGCTTGTTGTAAATCGGCAGGAATACGTGATGTGAATATGTCGCCCAAACGGGCATAGGCCCAGGCTAAACGGTTATCACTTAATTGTTCTTTTTCTTCCAGCAACAATTCCGGAAAGTTTAATGTAATGATGAATGCCAATTTATTAGCATAAAAATCGTCGCTGAAATGAGTGTCCGGACTATAAGCTGCAAATAATTCGTCAATAGGAAGTACGGTATCCGTCGCCTCATGGATGGTGCGTTGCAGTTGCAAAGTCATTTCATTGAAATTTCCTCGAATGGCTTCCAAATAATTACTTATCTTCAAAAAGACTTGTTCTTTTTCCTTTGGGTCGGAAAAATAGTTAGCGGTACAAAATTGAATGAATGTTTCTTCATTTCCGTCTGTTTCCATCCATAGCTTAGCGGTTTGTTTTACTCCTTTTTCAATCATCGCCCGGTTAGAGGCATCTTTTTCGGCGAGTGCAGCAATTGTTTTATCAATGGCTTGGGAAGAAACGTTTGTTTCTTTGCTTGGATAGGTACATGACGACATAATTGAAATCAAAAAAATAAATAAAATATTCCTTTTCATACTTTGCGAAATTTTTATATTTAGCGAAACATCTTTATTAGTATATTCTTTAAAATAGGCAAAGCGCCCATAGATAGACGCTTGCCCATTTTTTAATTTTTCTCACACCATTTGTTCGATTTTCCAAACATAGGCATGAAGTCCCAGCATTTCCGTTTGAGCATCCAGTTCGTGAAGCTTTTCGAGCAACGCATCCACTTTCTCATCCGGTATCATCGTCAGCAGGGCGGCGTTGAGGGTTGGCCATGCATGATTGCCATAGTGCGGCTCCCCTTTACCCGTCCCGCGACCCTGAACAGGATCCCACATCGTAAAGCCTCGTAAACTCATCCGGTCTAAAATATCAAGAATACGTTCCTTGTACGCCTGATTGTAAGGTATAAATACTGCTTTCATCTTTAATAAGTTAATTCCTAACACTTAGCTCTCTTTGTTTGTAATTTTTTAATTTTTCTTCTTTTGCGTTTCACTCCGTTAGCGCCGAAAATGGAATAGAGCGCGGGGACATAAAACAGGGTCAGGATGGTGGAAACGGTCAGACCACCGACTACGGCGATACCCATCGGTTGCCACATTTCGGAACCCGACCCACGCGGAATAGCCATCGGAATCATGCCGAGAACCGTCGTGGCAGTAGTCATCAGGATGGGACGCAAACGGGAGCGTCCGGCCAAAATCACCGCTTTGTCAATCGACATGCCGCGTTCCCGATTCAAGTTAGCGTAATCGATAAACACGATACCGTTTTTCACGACAATACCAATCAACATCACCATTCCTATCATACTCATCAAACTCATGGATTTGCCCGTAATCATCAATGCTAAGAATACGCCGGCGACTCCGAAAGTCAACGACAGTACAATGATGAATGGATAGGTCAACGATTCGAATTGCGCCGCCATAACAATGTAAACTAGTAATACGCAGAGAATCATTAACAGAAATAAATCCTGATTGGTTTCCTGCTGGTCTTCGTACGACCCGCCTATTTTTATCCCTATCTCGGAGGGAATTTTCCCTTCTTGACGCATCTCGTCGATCACTTGGTTGACGCCGGCGATAACGTCGCTCAGTGCTGCTTCGTAAAGGGAGCCTTTGACTATATTTATTCTTTGCCGATTTTGCCGGTCGATTTGCGGAAGGGACGACTTCTCAACTACTTTCCCTAGTTCCCGGATTTTTATCGGTACGCCGGCAGTGTTGTAAACCGTAATGTCTTCGATATTTTCCAGCGATTGACGGTAGGCTTCGTCGTAACGAACCACAATGTCGTATTCATCGCCGTCTTCCCGATATTTGGAGGTAAAAGAGCCGTTGATGCGATTCCGGACATAAGAGGCAACTGTAGCTGAATTCAATCCGTTTTCAGCTAATTTTTCGCGGTCAAAATCTATTTGGTATTCCGTCCGGTAGTCCTGACGGCTGATAATCAAGTCTCTTAATCCTTTCACAGAAGCCAGTCGCGTCTTCAATTCGGCGGCAATTTGGTCGGTTTGAGCCAAATCATAACCGTAAATTTCCACATCTACTGTACTGGCGCCCGTACCCATCATGCCTCCGCCGCCTCCGGGCGTAACCGTATATTTGTACAGTTCGGGCATATTATCCAATTCCTGACGCAATCGGTCGCCGATATCGTAAATCGAATGTTTCCGTTCTTCCGGTTCTACGCAACGGAAACGGAACGAAATCAAGTTCGTCGCATTATTCTGCATCGCTGCAAACGAATTGTCTTCGTCGGCCTGACCGACCGAAAAGGAACGGGTTTTCACCTCTGTCGGATAAAGGGCGTAAACGAGACTGTCGATTTTCATTGCCGTTGCCCGGGCTACTTCCATGCGCGTACCGGTAGGAAGATAGATTTCGGCAGTTATCATGCTGTTGTCCGACGCCGGCATGAAGTCGAACTTCACGAGCTTCATTCCCGGAATCATCACTGCCAGAAAGAACGTAAAACAGATAAACAACGTTTTCCAGCGGTTTCTTACGCAAAGATTGACCAAACGCGAATATTGATAGTCTAATTTGTTGAGAAATACCTTGATGGGGGCATGGATACGGTCGAAGAATTTCCCTTGCGTATCGGTCAGGCGCAACATCTGAGAACAAAGCATCGGAGTCAGCGATAACGCGACAACTAACGATACGGTGACCATAATGGTTACCATCCAACCTAATTCCCCGAACATCACGCCTGCCAAGCCGGTGGTCATGGTCAATGGGAAGAAAACGGCTAAAATGGTTAATGTAGAAGCAATTACGGCAATACCGACTTCGTTGGTAGCATGAATGGCCGCTTCTTTGGGCGTACTTCCCCGCTCGATGTGTTTCGTAATATTCTCAAGCACCACAATAGCGTCGTCCACCACCAGACCGATGGCAATGGTGAGCGATGAAAGCGAAATGATATTGAGCGTGCTTCCGCTTACCATCAAGTAGATAAAGGAGGCTATCAAGGAGATGGGGATAGCGAGTATGATGATAAAGGTAGCTCGCCAACGTCCTAAAAAGAACATTACTACAAAGATAACGAAAATGAAAGCTAATAAAATCGTTTCAGACAACGAATCGATGGATTGTTGAATGAAGTCCGAAGAGTCCATCATCAACGACAAATCAATATCCGAGGGAAGCGTTTTTTGCAGTTCGGGGATGATTTTGTTGACCTTCTTGGCGATGGAAACGGTATTGGATCCGGATTGTTTTTGAACGACAATCAAGGCGCCTTTCACTTCATTGGTGTACGATTCCTGAATGCGGGTCTGGATGGTGTCGCTGATGCCGGCGACGTCTTTCAGATAAATATTGCTTCCGTTTCGGCTGCCGATGACAATGTTCAGCAGTTGGTCGCTGGCTTTAAATTCGCCTTCTACACGCAGAGCATAGGTCGATGTACCTACGTCGAAACTCCCTGCGGGTACGTTCAGGTTTTCTGCCTGAATCACTCCGGCTATTTGTTCCACTGTCAGTTGATAAGCTTCCAGTTTTTCGGGCGATACATTGACTTGTACCTGACGCTGGGGTGCTCCGGCAATACTGACGGCGCCTACGCCTTCTATCCGGTTCAACGGATTAGCTACTTTTTCGTCCAATATTTTATATAGTCCGTTGACGCTTTCTTTGGCTGTCGCCGAATAGATGACAACGGGTATCATGTCGGTACTGAACTTGAATATAATCGGATTCGAGATATCGTCCGGAAGCTGTGATTTAACCATGTCGATTTTATCCCGGACGTCGTTAGTCACGATGTCGATGTTGGTTCCGTATTCAAATTCAAGGGAAACCAGCGACATATTATCTTTGGACTGGGAAGTGATCTTTTTCAAGTTCTCAACTGTGTTGAGCGTATTCTCCATCGGTCGGGTCACATTGGTTTCGATATCCGAAGCGCTGGCGCCTGCATACGCCGTAATCACCGTCAATTGATTGGTTTCTATCTTGGGAAATAAATCGACCGGCAGGCGGGAAAAGGAGAATAACCCGAATATGGCAACGCCGACAAATATTAATGCGGTAGTAATCGGCTTTTTTACCGCGGTTGCGTATAAACTCATAGTTCTTAATTCTTAGTTCTTTCTTAACTCTTAGTTCTTAATTACTTCCACGGGCGTTCCGTCAATCAGGCGGGCGTGGCCGGCGGTGGCGATGACATCGCCGTCGTTCAGTCCGGAAAGGATTTCGTAATTGTTTTCCAAACGTTGTCCCAATTCCACTTTGCGGTATCGGGCTACACCATTTTCGACGATATAGACGTATTTATCGTTGGCTCCCGCTTGTTTTTGAACGGCTACGTCGGGAATGACAATGCTTTGTTTGATACCGAAATTCAGCGATACGCGGGCATACATTCCGGGACGAACCCGCATATTCCGGTTTTCGATATCGACTTCAACGCCAAAGGTATGAGTAGCGGCGTCGATGGTTGGATAGATTAAAGCTACTTTTCCCTTGAAGAGTTCTTCGCCGTAAACATCTAATTTGATTTCGGCGGGCATGCCTACTTTGACGTCTGTGAAATTGCTTTCCGAAACGTAAACGATGGCTTTCAACGGGTTTAATTGTTGTATGGTCAATATCGGCAATTGGGCGAAAACATTGCCGTTGTCGTAATTACGAGCAGTAACAATGCCGTTAATCGGACTCCGCAATTGGGTGTTTTCGCGCAGATTGGTAATAAGGGCGGCGAGAATGTCGATTTGCGTTTTCACTTGGTCCACTTGCTGTTGCGCGATGCCGCCTACTTTCAATAATTCGCTATAACGTTCGTAATCTTTTTGCAAATTGGCTAATTGTGTCGTCTGTTGTTGCAAATTGGACGATTCCATTTGAACTAACAGTTGGCCTTTGCTCACTTTTTGTCCGATTTCGACATAGATTTTTTCAATGCGTCCCGGTACGGTAGGCGTAATTTGGTTGATGACGTCTGCTTGTACGTTCGCGGTGTAAGTCGCTATTTTTTTTACTTCTTGAAGTTTCGCAACGCTTGTGCTTATTTTTACTTTCACTTCTTCTTGAACCGTTTCTTGCTTTTTTTCTCCACAGGAAATGCACATTCCTAAGCATAGAAAGGGTAATAATAATCTGGATCGATTTTTAGTTTTCATCATACGTTATTGTTTTTACTTAATTTTTTCTAAATTATTTACTTGTCACTTATCACTCAATCGCCGGCGCTTCAATTCCTAAAGTTTTATCCAAATCGGCTTTGGACGTCAAGAAATTGTAGATTGCCTGCGTAAAGGACAAACTGGCTTGCGTCAGTCCTAATTGCGCCGTATTCAGGTCGAGTAGCGTACCCATGCCGGTATCGTATAATTTTCGGGAAATTTCGTATCCTTTTTTGGCTTGCGCTACTACGTCTTTTGTCGAAAAAACCTGTTCCACGTAATTGGTCATGTTGCTGACATCGCTGTTTACCGCTAATTGGAGGTTTCGTACCACGTCTTCCCGCTGCCATTTCATTTGTTCGAGCGTGGCTTTCGTTTGGCGAATATCGTTCGATTTCTTGAAGCCGTCGAAGATGGGAATAGAAATGTTCAAGCTGACGGTGGAATAGGGATTCCATCTATAGTCGCCGAAACGGAAATCGTTGTTCATCGACATGTAGGTGTAATTTCCCGTAATCGCAATGGTCGGCAGGTACTGCGCTTTGTACAATTGCAAGGTTTTTTGCAGTTGTTCGGTTTGAATATCGAATTTTTTCAAATCCGAATTGTTTCCCAGTGAAGTATCCAACGCAAGAATTTCGGCATAAAGTCCTTCTTGGTAATCCAGTAAGCTGCCCGGCACGGAGATTTCCTGTTCCATATCGATGCCCATCAGGGCTTTCAAGGACAAGGTAGCCAGATTATAAGCGTTCTGAGCTTGAATCAGGTTCGGTTTGATGTTTTTGACATTGACGTCGGCGCGAATCAGGTCAAATTCGGATACGACGCCTTGTTTGAACTTATTGTTGATGTCGTTATAGCTCAATATTGCATTGTCGTAACTTTCTTGAAAAACCTGCAAGGCGTCTTTTGCCAGTAAAACACCATAATATGCTTTTCGAACTGCATTTACCATATTGATTTTGGAAGAACGGGCGCTTTCTACGGCTAATTCTACGTCTAAACTCGAAAGTTCCAGGCTTTTCCAGAGCGTAGGAACTATGATGGGCCAGTTCAATTGAAGTCCGCCGGACCAGTTGTTGTCCCGTCCCACGGAGATGCCTCCGTCTCCGCTGTCGGACGATTCGACGGCAGGCGCCCGGCTGTCGGCAATATTTTTCCCCAGCGTTCCGGAGGCATAATTCGGATTGCCGCCGGCAAACGTTTTTTCCGTTCCCTCGATGATCGGATTTAAAATATCGCCCATCATGCTTTCCATATCGAAAGCTCCGTCCATGTACATCACCTGTTTTTTCAGCGAGCGGCTGTACTGTCCCACCGCTTCAATCTGCGGATAGAGGGCCGACTGCGCCGATTTTTTCGCATACTTTTTCTTTTCTACTTCCAAATCGGCGACCCGTACCGAGGGGTTTTCGCTCAGGGCGATTTTGATAGCGTCGTCCAATGTGAGTTCGAGCGGCGGCTTTTTTTCCTGAGCGCCTGCCACGCAGGGTATCAGGAAGGCGATTGCCGCGATACTTAACTTTTTGCCTAAACTTGCTTTCATAAGTGTTAATTAATACCTTGTTAAATGATTATTTTGATTATAGAATGATAGACGCCCGGAGGATGAATCTGTTTAAACAGAGAATGGCGCTTTTATATAAATCACTGACATTTAGCAGTTTACCCCCCCCCTCCCGCGTGGGATGGATAAATCGCTGTTTCGATATTCTCATTTTTTGTCTGCGTGTTTAACTGTTCGATTATCGCGTCCATTTTTTCACTTCCCAGCGGGGTTGCGATTCCGCGCAGGAAATTGAAGATAATCGTCCGGCAAAATTCTTCGGTAGAATACTTGTCGGAGACGTCGTTTTCGTCGCTCATGACGGCTTTGAACTGGCTTTTCAGGAGCCAGAGCATGATTTCCCAGTTGATATTGCCGCGAATCAGTCCCTGTTCTACACCCTTTTTGATGAGGGGCATGAAACGGTAGAGGTTTTCTTTTTGCCGTTCGCCTATTTTTTTATGTATCAGCGGGTGATATTTTTGCAAATCGTGGATAAGCGTGGGGTTTACGTTCCGCATTTCTTTCAGGTGCCTGGCATGGATTTGCATCAGGGTTTCGATTACGTCGGTCGAATT
>JAISOJ010000097.1 GCA_031275735.1 Dysgonamonadaceae bacterium | reverse complement strand
TTTTTTTTCCTCCGTCAAGGCTTTTGCCGGCGCCGAACCAACCTTTATAAACCTGAATTTCAAACCTTTAATAAATTTCCTTACTTGCGTTTCTTTGCGCTCAATGCCGGTCAACTCCTTGATTTTCGCTGCTGCTTCGCCAATCGAACGGGGTGGATTTTCTAAAAAATATTGTTCTATTGTCCCTGAAAATGCTTTCAAATCACTCTCCCGCTGATAAAACTTTACCTTTTTCAACCGTTCAACGCCGCCTGCGGTATACTCTTTCAGATACTCGCGTAACGTATTGCCGCACACGCCTGTAATCTGACATATAAGGTCATTTTTCAACCCTAATCCTTTCAAATACACAACTTCCATTTTTAACATTACGCGCGGGTGTAGCTGGTGGAAACGTTCATAACGCAATTGCTGCATATCGGTGTCGGAAATCTCAATCTTTAACATATGCTTTTTTGACCGCAAAGATATAAAATAATTCTCAAATACAAACCGAGCATAGTATAAAATGGAAATTTTCAATTTATTGAATAATACTTTACCGGAAAATGTCCCCTTGCAGGCATGGGAAAAGGCCTATGACAAATTAGCTGGTGTCCTGTTTCGGGAACGCTCGACGGTAAGCGACAGAGAGGAACTGTATAATGCCCTGTGTTACGCTTCAACGGAACTTAAAAGTTTACGGGAGCGCCATAACAACAGTAAAAAAAAGAGGACAGAGCAGGATTGTTTTTGACAAAATCCATTCTGTTGTTCGAAACACAAATTGAATTTGTCCAGTGGCAAATACGACAGCAACCGGCAGCGCAACGCGGTAAGTTGAAATGGACGGGCAGCGTCATTGAATGGGTAGAACTGATATATGCCCTGTACACTGTAAAGCGAATCAACAACGGAGAAATTACCCTTAAAACGCTGTTTCAACAGATGGGCGAAATCTTTGATTTTGACGTAAAAGAGTTTGCCAACTACTTCATGAATATCAAAAACCGGACGGATGGCCGCCGGACAAAATTCATGGATTTGTTGAGAAATACCGTATTGGGAAGAATGGAAGACGCCGACCGGAAACCGCTGCGAAAATAACACAGCCTGTCCTATTTCGTTATGTCTCGGTTTTTGGAAGTTTGTAGGAGAAATCGTATCTTTGCGGTCGGAAATTTCCCCAAATAATGTCAGAACAGGAATTGAACAAAATACTGTCCGATGCCGTTTCGCTTCCGGCAGAAACAGAGATTGTCGAGTTCAAGGAAGCAAAGGAAAGTTACGACTTTGGCAAAATCGGCAAATACTTTTCGGCGTTGAGCAACGAAGCCAACCTGAAAGGCAAAATTTGTGCGTGGCTTATTTTCGGGGTTGAAAACACGAAACACCGGATTGTCGGAAGCAATTACCGCCCCAACCGTAAAGACTTGGACAGCCTGAAAAAGGAAATCGGCGACAAAACAACGCAAAATATTTCGTTCATCGAAATATACGAACTGCATAAGCCCGAAGGCCGGGTGATAATGTTTCAGATACCTGCTGCACCACAGGGTATTCCAATAGCATACGAAGGCTTTTACTACGGTCGCGCCAACGAAAGTCTCGTGGCGTTGAATATTGAAAAGATTGAGCGGATACGCAATCAGGTTATTGGCAAAGACTGGTCAAAGAATATTGTCCCCGAAGCCACCTTCGACGATTTGGACAAAGATGCAATACAGAAAGCGCGGGAACAATACAAACAGAAAAACGTTTCATTGAAAAATGAGGTAGATATCTGGGATGATGTGACCTTCCTGAACAAAGCTAAAGTAACACTGAACGGTCAGATTACCAATACAGCCATTCTGCTTTTAGGAAAAGATGAAGCAGGCGCATTGCTCTCGCCTGCCATAGCACAGATAACCTGGGTATTGAAAGATGCCCCTGGCGGCTATGAACATTTCTTTACGCCGTTTATTCTGACCATTGATAAAACGCTTGACTGTATCCGAAATTTGAGATACAGCTTTATGGTAAATGATAATTCGCTGTTCCCTAAAGAAGTAACACGTTACGACAAGTGGGTAATCAGAGAATTGCTTCAAAATTGCGTGGCACATCAGGACTACGGGAAAAGCTGCCGGATTATTGTTTTGGAATACAATGATAAACTTATCTTTCAAAATGCAGGCGGATTTATCCCCGATTCGGTTGAAGAGGTAATCCGGCACAACAGTCCGCAGGATTATTACCGCAATCCGTTTTTGGCGGCAGCAATGGTAAATCTGAATATGATTGAGACTGTTGGAAACGGTATTAAAAAGATTTTCACCATTCAGAAAGAACGCCTTTTTCCACTGCCAACTTACGACATTTCGGATGACACTCATACGAAAGTAACCATATATGGAAAGTTGCTTGACGAAAATTATACCAATATACTTAATGATAATCCCGAATTGCCTTTGGAAGATGTGATTGCACTGGATAAAGTGCAAAAAAAACAGGCAATAACCGAAAAGGAATTAAACAGATTACGCTCATTAAAACTCGTAAAAGGCAGGGCAGCATCACTTCAACTCGTTGGGGATGAAAATTATATACGCTTATCCAACAGCGATTTAAAACAAAAAATAGTAGACCTGATAAAAGAAAAAGGCTCTGCTTCGCGGGAAGATATAGATAAATTGATTATACCTCTTTTACCGGCAGATTTACCAATTGAGAAAAGGCAAAAAAAAATATCAAATCTAATTTTGGATTTATCAAATAGAGAGGGTATTATAAAAAACAGTGTATCATCGGATAAGTTTGCGGTTTGGGTTATCATCAATGCCAGGTAACATTGGAAAAGTTTAGTTGCAGAACTTACAAAATAAGTTGTAAAATTTCATTATTAACCTGATGTTGAGTGATTTGCAAAACTTTCAGTTAAGTTGTAAGACTCACAAAATTAGTTGTAAACCATCCCCCGTTCTCATTACAGGGGAGGGTTTTCTTTTCTTCTATTCTTTCTTTATCAAGTGCTGCAGGTCAGGATTTTCAGCAATGCGCTTTAATTCTTCGGCAACAATCCGTTTTACGTCGGTTTTGATTTGATTGTAGTTGTCTTCGATAATCTGTTGCATCACGTCGTTACCCTCGTTGTCGATGAACTCGGCAATCACAGGAATTGGCTTGTATGCCTTTGTTTCAGCGGTGACTTTTGCGTTATCGACAACAATTTCGGCATGGAAAATTTTTTGTTCGATGCGTTCATCAAAATTGTCGGACACTGCTCCTACAAACATGCCCTGCGTGAGATTACTGATTTTGGATGCCGGAATGAGTGAATCCAACTGCGTGGAAATGGACGTTGATTTATCCTGCCGGTTAATAGTCATCGACTGCCGCTTCTGCAACACTTTCCCGAAACGTTCAGACAGGGTCTTTGCCGATTCTCCGACTACCTGACCGGAAAAGATGTTTCCCACCGTGTTCATCACGACCGCCGCCTCCTTGTCGCCGTAATCCCTTTTCAACTGCGAGAAGTCCTGGAAGCCCAGGCAAACGGCCACTTTATTGCTTCGTGCGGTCGCTATCAGGTTGTCCAGTCCACGAAAATAAATCGTGGGCAGCTCGTCAATAATGACCGAAGATTTGAGTTGTCCTTTCTTGTTGATTAACTTCACGATGCGTGAATTGTACAGTCCCAAAGCCGCCGAATAAATATTTTGGCGGTCGGGATTGTTGCCCACGCAAAGGATTTTCGGCTCGTTGGGATTATTAATATCAAGCGTAAAATCATTTCCGGTCATAACCCAGTACAATTGCGGACTTATCATCCTTGACAGAGGGATTTTAGCGCTCGCAATTTGCCCATAGGCTAAGTACCCGGCGCCTTGCCGCCTTTCGGAACGGCAGGTTTCCGGGAACTCGCCCCCGAACCGGACGTACACCTTTCGACGTATCCGGCTCTCCGTTAA
>JAISOJ010000095.1 GCA_031275735.1 Dysgonamonadaceae bacterium | reverse complement strand
TTAACCACCAAATTTTGGAAGTTAAAAAGATAAAAAGCAGAAAAGTTTTTTGAGAAGAATGTCATTTATTGTCTATTCATTGTTGATTGTGACGCAAAAATAGTATAAATTTTTCATTGCACAAGAAAATATATAAAAAAAATACCGATATATGTAATTTTTTCGGCATTGCTAACTATATATAGATTTTAATAAGATAAAGGAAGCAAATGATTGAATTTCACACATGTAAATTCAACAAAAAGCGGAAAAACTATACTTAATTAGCAATGCCATTTTTTCAATTATTGAGGCAAGAAGAAGAGAGAGGGGATAAAAGGGGATTCGCAGTAAGCGCGGGATGACAGGCTTTTGAATTTAAAGGACGGAATCTGATGTTTACCCCGCAAACCACTTCTTAAATTCCCCAACTTTAACCTTACTGACAATGATTCGCTCGGAAGTGGCGACATTCAAATTAACGGACAATTTACTGCCAAACCATAAAGACACGTCCTTAACCGCTTTGTGAGCAATAATATATTGCCGGTTAGCCCGGAAAAACAATTTCGGGTCGAGTAGCCTCATCAAATCCTCCAAAACCGTATCCATATAATAAACACGTTCATCGAAAGTAACGGCTTTCACCATTTTGGCGTCAATGTAAATGTAGGCAATGTCGCGAGTTGCCAAGGGAATCAGCTTGTCTTTTTCGGGAACCAAAAAATAGGATTTGTAAGAAACCGTATTTTGTTTAATACTTACTAATAGTTTGTTAATCAGATCCGTATTGTTACCGGAATGAAATGAGAAATTTTTGTATTTGTCAATAGCCCTTGCCAAATCTGTCTTATTAATCGGTTTCAATAGATAATCGATGCTGTTCACCTCAAAAGCTTTCAGGGCATATTCGTCATAAGCTGTCGTAAAAATGATTGGACACGAAATAGTTGTTCTTTCAAAGATGTTGAAAGCCGAACCGTCGGCCAAATGAATATCCATGAATACCAAATCGGGAGGCGGAGAGGTTTGAAACCATTCCACGCTTTCGTCGATGGATTGAAGCACGAGCATTAACTGAATATCAGGGTTTACTTCCTTGATAAGAGTCTGCAAGGCTTGCGCAGCAACGATTTCGTCTTCTATGATAATGGCTTTCATGCGATTAAAGGTATTTCTACTTCGAATATTCCTCCGGCGTTGCGGATAGCGATTTCTTTACTCCAAAGTAAACGGTAGCGCTCGGCTAAATTCGACAATCCGATGCTTTCGCCACTTTCCGCATCTTTCTTGGGTTGAACGGGATTGGAAATTTTTATCGTCGCTTTTTCCGAAGTGGAAAAAGTGATGGCAAGCGGTTGCCTGTTGCTGACCACATTGTGCTTGATTGCATTCTCAACCAAGATTTGCAGACTCAACGGAACAATGAAATAAGAATAGTATTTTTCATCCGTATTTTGAATGAATTGCAGATTGTCGCCATAGCGGATTTGCATCAAATGGCAATATGCCAAAGTAAATTTAAGCTCTTCTTCCAAAGTAATAATTTCCTTGTTCTGCAAAGTATAACGAAATACATATGAAAGCTGCTGCACGTATTCCTGCGCTTTGTCGGCGTCGGTTTGGATCAACGAACTGAGGGTATTCAGCGAATTGAAAAGGAAATGCGGATCAACTTGATTTTTTAGCGCCATGAAGCGTGTTTTCATGTATTCGGCTTGCAATCTTTCGTTTTCCAGAGCCGTTTGTTGTTGCTTATTAGACAGGTATATTAACTGCGAAGACAGTATCACGACGATGGCTATGAGATAATCGCGAAACATTCCTCCGCCAATGGCTCTGTAGGGATGAGGGCCGAAATCGTCGAACTTCATATGTACAAGCGAGCAGATACAACTGATAATTGCCGTACAAACTAAAACCGTCAGAATACTGTATATTCTTCTTCCTTTTCGTGAAAACCATTTATGTTTCAGTAAGTTGAAATTCAACAAATACAACAGGAAAGCTACCAGAAAATTAAAGAAAATACGAAGAAGCGTCATATCCAACCGAAAAATATGTTGAACATGCCCGTCCATCTTGGCCGTAGATTGGCTGAAGAAGAACATAATCAGGAAAAGCATGTTCATCAACAAGCTAATAGCCAGAGCCAGCAAAAATGCTGTCCGGTAATTAAGCGGGGATTTTTGCATATTTAACTTTTCCATCGTACAAATATACGGAATTTATTCGTATCGCAATGCATTTATGGGGTCTAACGAAGCGGCTTTCTTCGCCGGATACCAGCCAAAGAATATGCCGGTGGCGGCGCAAACCAGAAACGATATTCCTACTGCCGGAATACTGACAATAAATGGCCAACTCAAACCTTTAGACGCTGCATACGATAGAAGCAATCCGAATAAAATGCCGATGATTCCTCCTATAAGGCTTAAAATGATACTTTCGCACAAAAATTGCAGCAAGATATCTTTGTTTTTCGCACCGATAGACATGCGCAAACCGATTTCTTTGATACGCTCTGTTACGGTTACATACATGATATTCATGATACCGATTCCACCTACAAGCAACGAAATGGAGGCAATGGCTGCCAATAAAACCGTCAGAAATCCGGTTACGGAATTCATCATATCCAACATTTCTTTTTGAGTACGGACGTCGAAATCGTTTTCCTGACCGGGTTTCAGTTTATGGCTCGCGTGCAAAATGGTTTCTATTTCTTGTGTAGCCAAACCGGCGGTTTCTTCCGTTAAGGCGGAAGCCATAATCATGTGGATATAGGTAATTGCCAGGATACGCTTTTGTACAGTAGTATAAGGCGCAATTACCACATCGTCCTGGTCTTGTCCCATTTGGTTTTGGCCTTTACTTTCCAGTACGCCAATGATTTTGAGCGGGATTTTATTGAAACGGATCGTTTTCCCCAACGGATTTTCCCCGTTCGGGAAAAGATTGTCCCCAACGGTTTTCCCGACGATACAAACTTTCGCGGAACTGCGTACGTCCTGTTCGGTAAAATTTGTTCCTGAAGCGATTTGGTATTTGCGGATAGCGATTAGTTCCGAATTTCCGCCTTGCACGCTGCCTGGCCAGTTGTTAGCTCCGTTGACTAATTGTCCGCTGGCATTTACTAAAGGGGAAGCTGCGCTCACGTATTTGGCTTGACTCCGAATGGCGTCAATATCCTTTGCCGTAAGTGTTTGTACATTGGATGAGCCGATATTTACGCCGCCTTGCCGCTGGCTGGTACGCATCACCATAATCAGATTTGTACCCATAGAAGAAATCTGATTGTTAATGCTTTGGGAAGAACTTTGTCCCAAGCTGACCATAGCGATTACCGACGATATGCCGATAATAATGCCCAACATGGTCAGGAATGCACGTGTTTTGTTGCGGAGCAACGCTTTGTAAGCTATTTTGAATAAATTGAAAATGTTCATAATGTTTTTCTTATTTAATCGTTACTGACGAGTAAAGATTTCAGCGCTGTTTTTGCCGACTGGGTCGAAACCGGAACGTCTCTGATAATGTATCCGTCGCGCAGTTGAATGGTTCGATTAGTAAAGACGGCAATATCCGGTTCATGTGTAACAAAAGCGATGGTTTTCCCTTCGTTGTTTAATTGTTGAAATAGATTCATAATTTCGTAAGAGGTGCGGGTATCCAGATTTCCCGTCGCTTCGTCTGCTAACAGGATAACCGGATCATTTACCAAAGCGCGGGCGATGGCTACCCGTTGTTGTTGTCCTCCCGAAAGTTGGTTGGGCGTATGCATCATCCTGTCTTGCAAACCGACCTGTTCCAAGGCTTTGATAGCCTTTGCCCGACGTTCTTTGCTTGAAACCGAATTATTATAAAGCAGAGGTAATTCCACGTTTTCCAAGGCGCTTGTACGAGGTAATAAGTTGTAAGATTGGAAAATAAAACCGATTTTCCGGTTGCGTAAAATGGAAAGTTCGTCTTTGGTACGTTGACTGACGGCAATTCCATCGATAAAATATTCTCCCGAAGTCGGACGATCTAAACAACCCAGAATATTCAGCAAAGTGGATTTTCCGCTTCCGCTTGCTCCCATGATACTTACAAATTCACCCGGGCGAATCGTAAACGAAACGCCTTTCAAAGCGTGGACCTCTTCGCTTCCTACTTGAAAAGTTCGCCTAAGCTGTTCTATTTTAATAATTTCATTCATTTCGTAATCTGTAATCGACAAAGTCAAACCTTGTTTCGTAATTAATTGCTATCTGCGCGGCGGTCTCGGCATAAACGGATTATTCGCCGGCATTTCAGGCATTTCGGCATTTCCTTCGTAAATCGACAAAATAACTGTATCGCCTGCTTTCAGACTTCTGGTTACAATGGTGTTCACTCCGTCGGATAATCCGGTTTTTATTTCTCTGCGGACGATGCTGTCGGGTATTTGCAACCAAACGGCTTTTTTCGTGAAATCCGGCATTTTCCCCGGCGCCTGCGTTTCGAGTTTCATTTTCAAACGGGCACAAACTTCCGGAGCCGGAGTAAAATTCAGGGCTTCCGTCGGGACGGTAAGACCCTTTTCTGTTTGCGTAATAATCGTAATGCTCGCCGTCATTCCCGGATACAACTTTTCTTCGGGATTGGGCGCTGAAACGATTACCGTATAAGTCACCACATTATTTGTTACCGTAGGTTGTAAACGGATCTGATTGACAATTCCGTCGAAAGTATCGTCGCTGTACGCATCTACCGTAAAACGAACGGGCTGTCCTAAGCGCACATGACCTATATCGGCTTCGTCTACATCGGCTTCTACCTGCATTTTTGTCAAATCGTTGGCGATGGTGAATAAAGTCGGCGTATTGAAAGAGGCGGCAACCGTTTGTCCTTGCTCAACCGAACGGTCAAGGATAATACCGTCGATAGGCGAATAAATTTCTGCGTATGAAAGATTTACTTGTGCCTGATGTAGATTGGCTTTGGCTTTGGCCAAACTGGTTTTCGCCTGTGCCAAGCGGTTGACTGTTTCCTCGTAAGAGGCTTCTGTTGCTGCTTTTACATCGTATAATTGTTTAACTCGGTTGTAATTTTGTTGCGCATATTTCAGGTCGCTTTCGGCGCTCGTTACGCTTGCTTCGGCTTGCGTAACTTGCTCGATAAGCGTGGATTTGTCAATTTCGGCCAATAGCTGGCCTTTTTTCACTTGTGAATTATAATCTACAAATATTTTTTCGATAACACCCGAAACTTGCGTTCCGACTTCTACTTTATCTACCGGTTGGACGTATCCGGTAGCAGTGACCGTCATTTCAACCGTATTTTCCTGCACTTGTGCCGTATTGAAATGAATTTCTTTGCTGCCTTTCTCTTTAAAAAGGGCAATGCTGATGACGAGTGCGGCGGCAATCGCAGAAACACTAATTATGACTTTTTTCTTTTTCATATTTTTTTACATTTTTACTTGAATACCCATATAAACATCTAAAACTTTACGTTTTAACATGAACTCGTATTTACTTTGAATATAATCGTTTAGCGCACTGATGTAATTGTTTTGCTGTTGCAGTAAATCCACTGCCGTAATCGAACCTAAGCGGAATTGCGCCCGGTAAACATCAAAGGTTTTCGAATAGGCGTTTTGTCGTACCTGTGTGGTTTGGTATTTGTTGTAAGCGGCTACAAGTCCCTGATATTCTGTAACTATCGTTTGTTGAATATCCAGTTCGCTTTGCTTTTTGTCCAATTCCGCTTGTTGCAAAGCAATACGGCTTTGCGTCACTTTCGATTTGGTACGGTTGTTATCATAAATCGGAATGCTGAGCGAAAGTCCGATTTGCTGATTCAGACGGTCGGAAAGTTGGGCGCCGAAACCGGTATAATCCGTATGTCCTGTTCCGATGCTACCATTCAGGCTGATTGTAGGTAAATAATTGGCTTTCGATATTTTAAGATCCATTTTTGTAATGTCGACAGTGTATTGGCTGATTTTTAAGTCCGGCAATGTCTGCATGGCGCTTTTTATGACCTGATTCAAATTCGGCAAAATTGTCATGGCGTGTATCGAAGCGGTATCCGGGTAGATGATTTGGAGGTCGTCTGTGGCCGGCATGGAGAGTAAACTTTTCAATGTCAGTAAACTGTTGTTGCGGGATATTTGGGTGTTGAGAACGCTGTTTTTGTCATTGGCGTATTGGGCTTCGAGCAGCAGGTAATCGCTTTCCAGGATTTTTCCGAATTGAAATTGTTCTTTGCCTTGTTTCATTTGTTCTTCGCTTGCATTAACGACTGCTTCCTGGTATTTCAATAATTCTTCGTTGCCTAATGTCGTCAGAAAAGCCTGCAAGATTTGAATCGTCAAATTGTTTTGGTATTGGGACGTTTGCCAGGAAGATTGCTCTTTGCGCAATCTGTTTTGTTCTATTGTGTTGGAGATATTTCCACCTTGATACAGCGTCATACTGGCATTCAAACCGTAGTTGCCGTTGAACGAAGCATCGCTGTTTTTGTTATGGTTGAGATTTTCGCTCAAAGAAGCGTTTAGACTTGGCAGCCGTTCCATTTTCGATTGCTCGTAGGCGTCGGCGCGTGCGTCTTCCGCCAATTTCATGGATTGAAGATTGTAGTTATTGCCGAAAGCATAATTCAAACAGTCTTCCAAGGTGAAACGATAAAAGGCAGGAACTGCATTTTGAGCTGCTGCGGTTCCTGCTATCATACATATAATAACGCTTAAAACAATCTTTTTCATTTTTTATTTTTGTTTTATACGTGACAAAAATAGCGTGAAAACGCAAATAGGCTTCAAGAAAAAATGGTGAAACGGGAAAAATGAAGGTTGAAATGAATGAATGTTGAAACGAACGGTAAGAACGGGATATAAATCAGAAGACTTGTATTTATATTATTTCTAATTTTGTTTGGAAAAAATGCTAAGACGCCATTGCGTAAGTTCAATTAATAATGAAAGTTGAAATACCTCCTCGCCCCCCAATGGATCTTCACAAATATAACTTCAAAAACATAGTTTCTTCAATATTATTTCTTAAATTTGCGAGCTAAATTAAAAAATGAAATGATATGCTAAGTTTATATTCTATCTTCTTATTTATGCCTCAAGGATGGGAATGGATTATCTTGTTAACTCTTATAGCGATAATAGCGGGGGGTATCGTTGCTCTAATTGTATTTCTGACAAAATCGTCGAAAAATAACCAATATGTCGGCAGTGGCGTCGAAGTAAATGCCGTGCAGCAAGGAGCGCCGCCAAAGACTTGGCTCGTGGAGTCAATTTTGGTAACGCTTTTTTGTTGTCTGCCTTTCGGGATTGTGGGCATTGTGAATGCCTCAAAAGTAGAGTCTGCCTTTTATGCCGGCAATATGCAGGAAGCGCTCCGTCTTTCAAATGAGGCAGGGAAGTGGACAAAAATTGGTTTTGGAATAGGGCTTGCTGGGACAATCATTTATTTGATTTTCACTATAATAGGTGTCGCTGTAAGTAATTATTGATGACTTTCAAAAGGAGCATATTTGTTCTTGTTGCCGTCGCCTTGGTAGTTATCTATTATATATTTAATCCCCAAAATAATTCTTTTTTTCCCCAATGCCCTGTCTTTTATTTAACCGGATTAAAATGTCCGGGTTGCGGTTCACAGAGGGCAATACATCATTTGTTGCACTTGGATTTCTATTCCGCGTTGAAAACCAATTTACTGCTCGTATTTTCAATTCCTTATCTGATTTTAGGACTTGTTTTTGAGCAAATTAAACGCCCAACAAAAACAATTTTAAAATTGAGAAAAATTCTTTATGGACAAATAGCAATCATTATTGTTTTGATTATCATTATCCTGTTTAGCGTATTTCGCAATGTAATTCACGGCATATAATACATCTTTAACTGATATATTATTTTGTATTGTTATTCAATCATTTATACAATTCTGTATATGTGTTTATATGCATACAGGCTGCAAAGAAAATAAGAATTTTGGCATTATAAATTAGTATAGATTTTATCCTTATTCCAAAGTGTAAATGTCTGATAATCACCATTACAAATTCATTAAAACTATACCAAATCAACAATACTCCCTGAGTTATTTGAAACAATGCAAGACGAGGCAAACAAGTACACTTCGTTCGTTTCCAAACTATGCACCCAAAAAGCGAGAACGGATAAAACGGCGCAACTATCTGATTCATTGGTGATAACTTCACTATTCTGCATTCCGCTGCAAGCAGTAAAAAAGCAAAATATTGTGTATTTGGGAAGAGGTTCCGTTACGAATGCGTTACCTGTTTTTGCGGCTCGCTCATTACTTAAATAACGCCTCCCCCGAGAAAAAAGAAAGATTCCTATATGTTTTGAGGTTAATCTTGGCGTTATGCGGATTCTACACCTAAAAATGGATTCTTATTCACTGATTTACAATATCTTGCTTATGATTGATTATTGATTAAGTTGGGTGTGGTATTAATTTGATGTGAATTACCCCAAAAACACTTATCTTTGCGCCAAATTTTTAGATAAAATCAGATGGATGCAAAAATAGTAAAGTCAGATTCCACAGGAATCACCCTTC
>JAISOJ010000026.1 GCA_031275735.1 Dysgonamonadaceae bacterium | reverse complement strand
TCCATTACCCGGAGAAGGTTGCCGCCCCATATTTTGGCGATATCCTCTTCGGAGTATCCGCGCCGGAGCAGTTCGACGGTGATTTTCGGTATTTCGTTTACCGCTTTCAAGTCGGGTAAACTTTCGCCGCCATCGAAATCGGATCCGATTCCGACATGGTCGATTCCTGCCAGCTTAACTGCATAGTCGATATGATCGATCGCATCCTTGTACGAGGCTTTGCCGCCTTTTTTGATGAATCCCGGATAAAGACAGATTTGCACAACGCCTCCACGGGCTGCAATCGCCTTGATTAACGGGTCGGAAAGGTTGCGGGGATGATTGCAAAGCGCTTTGACCGAAGAATGCGACGCGATAACGGGGTGTTTACTGACTGACAGCACATCGAAGGAGGTCTTTTCGGAAGTGTGGGAAATGTCGATCATGATTCCCAAACGGTTCATTTCCTTGACTACTTTCTTCCCGAAATCGCTGAGACCTTTATGCTCGCCTTTTCCCCGGTTGGAATCGCAAATGTCGTTATCGCCGTTGTGCGATAAGGTAATGTATTTCACTCCCATGGCAGCCAGGCGCTCCACGTTCCGGAGGTCTTTCCCGATTGCGTAACCGTTTTCGATAGCAATGAAAATTGCCTTTTTGTTTTCTTTTTTCAGGCGTTTCAAGTCCTCAATGGAACAGGCGATGTCCACCGTTGCCGGATGTTCCGCTACCTGCTTTTTGAGTTCATTGATAATGGCGACCGCCTTGTCGTACGCTTTTTGCGAAGCTGCCGGCGTGCGCGCGCCCTGGGGGAGGTAAGCTACCATAAAAGCCGCGTCCAGCCAGCCTTCCTGCATTTTGGGTACATCCACGCTGGTATTGGGGTTGTTTTTCCCGATATTCGCGCCTTTCGAAAAGTGCATGGGCGTGTCGCAATGCGTATCTATGATGTAGTGTTTCCGGTGGATGTCTTTGGCTTTACGGTAGAAATCCGCTTCGGAAATCAAATGGCGGAAGGTGTCCGTCATGGTTTCATTTCCGGCGACCGCCATGTGTTCGGGATGCCATTGTACGCCCAGTATGGATTTTCCTTCCGTCGATTCGATGGCTTCCACTACGCCGTCGTCCGCGAATGCAACGGCTTCGAAACCGTTTGCAACAACGTTGATTGCCTGGTGATGAAAGGAATTGACCGGGAGATTTCCGGTTTTTACTATTCCTGCCAGGGTCGAACCCGGCCGGATGTTTACGGTATGTGTTCCGACCGGACGTTCTTCGTCCTGGCTGTGGTTAATCGCCGAATGTGGAAGCTGCGAGGGAATGTCCTGAATCAGGTTTCCGCCAAAAGCCACATTGATTAGCTGTTGTCCCCTGCAAATACCCAGCAGGGGAATGTGCCTGGCTGCGGCCATCCGGACTAGCGCCAGGTCGTAATTGTCCCGTTCCCGATCGCAATTTTCCACGGAGGGATGCGGTTCTTCGTGGAAGAAGGCGGCATGAATGTCTCCTCCTCCCGATAAAACCAATCCGTCGATGTTGGATAAAATTTCGTCCAGTACCTGCTTGTTGCCGGTGAGAGGAATCAATATCGGCGATCCTCCTGCTTTTATCACGGCGTTTACGTATGCGTTCGAGATGCAGGATAGACCTTCTTTATGATTGACCGATAAGCCGATAAGCATATTAAGCGTCAATATTGGCGTAAGTAGCGTTTTCTTCGATAAATTCACGGCGTGGTGCAACGTCTTCCCCCATAAGCATGGCAAAAACATGGTCTGCTTCGGCGGCATTGTCAATGGTTACTTGTCGTAGTGTCCGGTTTTCGGGATCCATGGTCGTTTCCCAGAGCTGATTTTCGTTCATTTCGCCTAAACCTTTATAGCGCTGGGTATTAACCGAAGTTTCATTTCCTTCTCCGTATTTGTCGATAAAGAGTTGGCGTTGCTGGTCGTTCCAGCAATATTCTTCTTTTTTTCCTTTTTTCATCAGGTACAGGGGAGGGGTGGCGATGTAGACGTAGCCGTTTTCGATCAGCGGGCGCATGTGCCGGAAAAAGAAGGTCAGGATGAGGGTGGCGATGTGGCTTCCGTCCACGTCGGCATCGGTCATGATGATGACTTTGTGGTATCTCAACTTGGAGATGTTGAGCGCTTTGCTGTCTTCTTCCGTTCCGATGGTAACGCCCAGGGCAGTGAAGATATTGCGGATTTCTTCGCTTTCCAGTACCTTGTGGGGCATGGCTTTTTCCACGTTCAGTATTTTACCTCGCAAGGGAAGGATTGCCTGGAATGCACGGTCGCGTCCCTGCTTGGCTGTTCCGCCGGCCGAGTCTCCTTCGACCAGGAATATTTCGCATTTTACGGGATCTTTATCCGAGCAGTCGGCCAATTTTCCGGGTAAGCCGCCTCCGGATAAGGGCGATTTTCGTTGTACCATTTCGCGGGCTTTGCGGGCGGCTGCACGGGCGGTTGCTGCCAGGATTACTTTGTCTACAATGATTTTGGCTTCTTTGGGATGTTCTTCCAGGTAATTGCCCAGGGCTTCTCCCAGTGCCATGTCTACGGCGCCCATTACTTCGTTGTTGCCCAGTTTGGTTTTGGTTTGTCCTTCAAACTGAGGTTCCTGTACTTTGATGGATATGACTGCGGTCAATCCTTCGCGAAAGTCGTCGCCGTTGATTTCCACTTTTACTTTTTCGAGCAGTTTCGAGTCTTCCGCGTATTTTTTCAGGGTACGGGTCAATCCTCTGCGAAAACCGGCCAGGTGTGTTCCTCCTTCTATCGTGTTGATGTTGTTGACGTATGAATATACGTTTTCGATGTAGGAGGTATTGTAGGTCAGGGCGACTTCTACCGGAATACCTTGTTTTTCTGTTACGATATGGATGATATCCCGAATCAGGGGTTCTTTTGCCGAGTCGATGAATTGAACAAATTCGCGCAGTCCGTTCGACGAGAAGAAAACCTCGCTTTTGAAACTGCCGTCGTTTTTCACTACCCGTCTGTCGGTTAATTCCATTTGGACTCCGGCGTTCAGGTAAGCCAGTTCCCGCATTCGTTTGGCCAGGATTTCGTATTTGTATTCGGTGGTGATCGTAAAAATGGTTGCATCGGGCTTGAAGGTGATGACCGTTCCCCGTTTTGTTGTTTCGCCGGTGGTGTGAATCTCGGCCAGGGCTTTTCCCCTGGAGTATTCCTGTTCGTATATTTTTCCATCGCGGTGAATTTCCGCTTTCAGATAGGAGGATAGTGCGTTGACGCAGGATACGCCGACGCCGTGGAGTCCTCCCGAAACTTTATACGAGTCCTTGTCGAATTTTCCTCCGGCGTGCAGAACGGTCAGAACGACTTCCAGGGCTGATTTTTGCTCTTTTTCGTGGAAACCGACCGGGATACCCCGTCCGTCGTCGACTACCGTGATCGAATTGTCTTCGTTGATTGTTACTCGGATATTTTTACAGTAACCGGCTAAAGCTTCGTCGATGGAGTTATCGACGACTTCATAAACTAAATGGTGTAGTCCTTTTTCGCCTATGTCGCCGATATACATGGCGGGACGTTTTCTGACTGCTTCTAAACCTTCTAATACCTGAATACTGTCTGCTGAATATTCTCCGGGAATATTTTTTGCTTCTTCACTCATTATTCTATTTTCTTTTTGCTTAAATTAATTCAAAATAAAAGAATTAGCTCCTTTTTCCTCCAGATGTTGCCGCAGGAAAAAGGAGCACAAATTTACGCAAAAATTTTCAGAGTAACAAAGAACGAGGTTTGTAAAGTCAGGACAAACCTTAAATTTATGTAAAATTCCGTCTGAACGGCATCAAGCTGGCTTCAATACTTTAAATCCTCTATTTTATAAACGCTTGTTGCCGTATGAATCCGTTTAAAGCGGTCCTTTGCCCGTACTTCTATCCTGTGTTCGCCGACAGGCAAAGCGGTTAAGATTCTGCTCTTCCATAAATGCGTGCAGACGACCGGATTGGATGGGCGACGACCGGGAACCAGGTGTTCCAAGTAATCCCAATCTTGTACATAACGATAATAAGCCGGATCAAACTCCTCTATCCGCTGCATCTTCATCCATGCACCGTCGTCGATGCGGTATTCCAACGTATCCTCCGGACTTCCCATGAAAAAGTTGGCGTAAATGGAAGCGCTTGTCGCATGCTTGAACGGAACTGTTTTCGGATGGTAAAGCGCTATCTGATAATCGTCCGGTTTTCCCAATGTCTTATAATCCAGTACATACTGATTTCCGTCAATTTTTAGGAAAGCATAACCTACGGGCGTTCCATCACGCATCGTGGATACAGGAAGTCCGTTTTCATTCCATATACCCGAATACCAGTCGCCGCAAGTCGCCCCAACATTGTATTCATAGATCGGCTTTTCACGGTCAACTCCTTGTTTTTTCCCAATAATATGTTGCATTTGGACATGCGTATGGGCGGAAAGAAACAAGACGTTGGGGTAATCCTTCAATATTTTGTATAACTCTTGCCGGTCGGCGTCGCGGAAAGCCTCTTCTCCTTCCGAATCAATCAGCGGAATATGCATCGAAACAATTATCAGACGGTCGTGCGGAACACAGGCGAGATCGTTCCTGACAAAAGCGAGTTGGTCGTTTCGTAATCCGCCCCAATAACCCTTTCCCGTTAGCGGATGCGGATATAAAATGTCGTCTAACACAATGAAATGCACTTTTCCATAGTTGAATGAATAATTGTTCGGTCCGAAATGGGCTTCAAATGTTTCGTCTGAAAAACGATCTTCCTCGACGTCATAATTCATGTCGTGATTGCCCATCACATTGTACCAAGGTATTCCTATCTGTTTGATTGCCTGTTTATAAGGTAAATGAAGATCTAAACGGTCGCCGACTAAATCACCGAGCGTTATCCCGAAGCTGACTCCCTGTATATTTCGAGTCTCGGAGACAATTCCTTTTGTCAGATATTTAACTTCTTGCTCGTTATAAGGTTGAGTATCACCGAAAAGCAAGGCAGTAAACGATTCCGTTTCATCGTATTTATACAGAGCAAAATCCACAGAGGATGGAAGCGGTCCTGTGGGTTTTACTCCTTTGTAAAAACTGTCGGGCGAACCTGCAGGCTTGTGTATGTAATACGACCGAGACAGATTAAATTCGTCCAAAGCCAGCTGATAACCTGCGGGTTTAATCACAAAAACGATCCGGTCGCTGTCGATGGGCAAGCGGTATTTTCCCAAAGCATCCGTCAGCGACACTTCCACACCGTTCGATACAGCTACCTGAGCAATTCCCCTGTCTTTTTTATCCCTTTTCCCGTTTCGATCGGTGTCTTCGTAAACATATCCCGTCACGAAAGACTGGGCGGACATGGATATAGCCGCACACATGAATATTCCGATATATACCAGTTTTTTCATTGCTTCAGGGCTTTTATTTCTTCCATATCTATTGCGGCAACGGAAATTTTGCAAGCGGTTATTTCCTGCTTTTCATTCCGTTCGAAAACGATAATTCCTCCGTATTGGGGAAATACAAAGCGATCTTTCTCGACAGGCGTCAATGTTACTTCTCCCAACGAAGAGAAAGCCATAAGCGTTGAATCTTCCTGAAGTGTAATTTCTAGCGTTTCTACAAGATTTTCTACCGAAAAAACATAATACCCGATGTATTCCTGCCTGTCCGTTTTATCGGTTGCCCGGGCGGAAATAAAAATCATAAAGACACAAATCGCTGATAATAATACTTTTTTCATTTTGTTTGTTATTTATTAAAATCTAAAATCCAATTCTTATTTGTCCGCCGAATACAGCAGGATTTCCGGCGATGAAAGTGGGAAAACCAATGGCGTTTCCACTGTTTCCTGCGTCGATGATGTATTTTTCGTTCAGTACATTTTTACCGTACGCACCGATTTCCACGTACATTTTCTTGTCTTTCGAGGGCTTGAAACGGAAACCCGTCGTGAAATTGAGCAAACCGTAACCTTTTTGCGTCAATCGTTCATCGTTATTATCCTCGAAATAGACTTTCGATTTGTAGGAATAGGCCGGACGGAAATAAATCAGTTGTCCTGTCCGCAATCCATAAGTAAAATCAAGCCCCAGTGAAAAAGTGTTTTCCGGAGTAAGGCGAAAACGGTGTCCGGCATATTCCTGTTGATTTCCCGCTTCGTCCTTGTCATTAAATTTTCCGTCGATATAAGCATATGTTCCAAACACACTCAAATAAGGCAAAAACGCGTATTTCAAAGCGGTTTCAAAACCCAGACTACGCGCTTTACCGGCATCGTTCGGTTGGTATTCGGCGACCATAGCGCCTTCCTGCACCTGAAGCGAAGCACTCTGGAAGTGCGACCAGTCATAGTAATAAGCGGCCAAATTGTAATTCAACCTGCCGTTGAGCAGTATTCCTTTGAGGCCGGCCTCATAACTCCAAATGATTTCGGGTGAGAGGAAAGTCGTTCCTTCGGGGAGGACAAAAACTACTCCGGGACGCCGTCCGCGGGAAACGCTTGCATAGAAATTGTTTCGTCCGATCATGTAATTCATGGCAGTCCGCATGACAAACGAATAGTAATCTTTTGCGTCTGATATTTTCCCGTTGGAAACCGTAGCCAGTATATTGGGCGATCCGCTACCCACCATCGCCATAACGCTGGGTTGCTTGGATGCCGCCGCCTCATATGTGCCCTCTTGATGTTCATAGCTCACGCGTACCCCGGCAGTAAGTCCCAGTTGCTTTGTAATTTGCCATGTTCCGTCGGCAAAAAGTTCGGCAGCATGATTAGCCGCCGTATTCTTGTAGCGTTCTTCATGGTAAGCGTTAAGCGGGCTGTTGGATAACAAATCAATAGCTGCAATCAACTCCGGCGTCAGTCCCGGAATCTGCTCCAGTTTCGCACCCGTCGCTTGTTCTATGACTGTTCGGATGTCGGGGATGTTTTCCCTGTAGTTGGGCTTTCCGTTGGTAAGCGCAGGCTCGTCGGGGAACAGTATATCCGCAATGCCTCCCGGAAATTGCGAAAACATGCCATTGAGCAGCTTGGAATAATAGGCGGTATAAAGCGCTTGTTCGTTATTGCGGCAAGGTACATCTTGCAAAGCGTCTTCGTAAAAATAACTTGCTCCTGCAAAACCGGAAAAATTGCGGTTGTTGGTATAGTTGAACCGAAATTCCTGACTGAATTGCTTTCCTTTTTCTATCTCCGATATCCACATCAGCGGGGAAGCCGTACCGTCGGCATCGAACGATTCGTCCGAATTGAATGTGCGGAAGCCGGAAATGGAGCTCAGTTTCCATGCATGGTTGAGGTCGTGATTGATAAACAGTCCGGCGCCGCCTAGATTTCTTTTTATGTACAGGTTTTCACCCTGTTCTAAATCCGCCATTGTATTAGGGCTGACGTCGCCTCCGGCAGGGGCGTATTGTCCGTTTTTGAACGATGTACCCGGATAATTATCTCGTTGGTAATCCAAAACCAAGTCTATCAAAGTTTTTGTTCCGGCAAACAAACGCGTTGAATTTCGCAAGGCAAACGTATTTTTACCGTTGAGGTCGCCTCCAGACAAGTTTCTGATAAATCCGTCGCGGTCTTCAAACGTAAAGGAAAAACGGTTGAGGAGTTTATCTTTCAGAATAGGTGTGTTGATAAATCCGTCGGCTAATTTGCGATTATAGGAACCGTAACCTAAGGTCACTTCTCCTCCCAATGCGTTGACGGGTTTTTTACGAATGATGTGAAGCGCTCCGATTTCGGCTCCCCGCCCAAAAAGTGTTCCTTGCGGGCCTTTTACCACTTCTATCCGTTCCAAGTCGAACAATTCCACGGCAGAAGCTCGTGAACGAGAGATGGATATTCCGTCCTGAAAGATGGAAACTCTTGCCTGCGAACGAGAATCGCCATCGTCGGAAGTCACACCTCGAATAACATAGCCCGGATTGTTAGGACTTTGCAGTTGCATTTGCATTCCGGGAATGTATTCCGAAAGTTCATCAAACTGTCGTACATCCAATTTAACCAGGTCAATTCCGGAGAGTGCATTGACGGCAACCGGTACTTCCAAACTGCTTTGATTGCGCTTTTGTACACTTATCACTACTTCCTCTAGTATTTTTACTTCTCTTTTTCCTTGTAAATAAACTGAATCCGTAGTCGTCTGAGATTGGGCATACGCAGATAGGGTCATTGCCGCTAAAATAAATACGAAAATAAGTGACGAGTGACAAGTTAACGAGTTAACGAGTTGACGCGTAAACGATTGCGAAGCAATCCCCTTATTTTCATTCTCTTGGGTGTTTCTTAAACATGATTGTTTCATAAACCAAATAATAATTTATTAATATTCCGGTGCAAAATTCCGTTTTAGTTATTACAAAGGCGTAACAAAGTTAAAAACGAAAAAAAACAAATTGATTACAAATCAATTACAACGAATCATTTATAATTATGGGACGAGCGAAATCACACTTTATAGAATGTGGAGCTGCAACACAAGTTTTGTCGAACCATCTCCTTTCTACATGATTTCTTACTTCGTTTTACTTGTGTAATCTTTATGTAAGAAAGCGCTGTTTTACCCTTTTAATGTAGCTGTTCCGAATGAATACGAAAAATTAATTGTTCTCCGAATCGCTGAAAATAGACAAGAAAATTGATATAATCAAAACTTTATCTTACCTTTGCGCCCGCTAATACAAATTTCAAATTATTTTTTTTATGGCAACAAAAATCAGATTGCAAAGACATGGTCGCAAAGGGTACGCGTTTTACCACATCGTGATCGCAGATAGCAGAGCTCCACGTGATGGAAAATTTATTGAAAGGATTGGTTCTTACAACCCTAATACAAATCCTGCTACAGTAGATTTAAAATTCGACAGAGCTTTGTATTGGCTGCAAGTAGGCGCTCAACCTACCGATACCACCAAAAACATCCTTTCGCGGGAAGGGGTGCTTCTAAAAAAACACTTATTAGGCGGCGTTGCCAAAGGTGCATTTACCGAAGCAGAAGCCGAAAACAAATTCGAAGCTTGGAAAAACGCTAAACAAAACGCCGAAAAGGATCAAATTAGTAAGTTATCCGAAGCTGCCAGATCGGCAGGAAAAGCTCGTTTGGAAGCAGAAAAAGCTGTAAACAAAGCTAAAGCAGAAGCGCTTGCGGAAAAAAAACGTAAACTAACTAAAGCCGTTGCTTCTGTCGAAGAGCCTGAAGGTCCTACTTCTGAAGATATTAATACACCCGAAGCGCCGGTTATAGAATAAATATCTTTCCAAAACATAAAACAAATACCTTTGTGCCGTATAGAGATAATGATTACAGCACAAAGAGAGAAAGGTTTGCTGTTTTGGAAAATTTTTCTATGATGCTTATATATTTGGTATTCAAGACTTAGAGTTGATTTTTTCGACTTGTTATGTATTTTATGGAAGTGTTCGGGTAAATTTCAATTGAAAATTGATGCAACTATCCTTCATTTACAAAGGTGTTTTCCATTTTTTTCACCCGTTTGAACAAATCGGAAGCAAATACGAAATCATTCAATTCTTTGTTGGAAGAGCTCATAATCTGGTCTTTAGAACCTTCCCATTCCTTTTGGCCATCGTTAATAAAAATAATTTTTTCGCCGATGTTCATCACCGAATTCATATCGTGCGTATTAATAATGGTAGTCATATTGTATTCGAGGGTAATATCGCGGATCAAGTCATCAATTATTAGGGAAGTTTTCGGATCCAAGCCCGAATTAGGCTCGTCACAAAATAAGTATTTGGGATTCAACGCGATGGCGCGTGCAATAGCTACCCGTTTCTTCATTCCGCCGCTTATTTCGCTGGGATAAAGATCGCTCGCTTCCTTTAAATTGACTCGTTCTAAGCAAAAACGCGCCCGCTGTTCTCTTTCTTTCTTCCGATCTTTGGTAAACATGTCCAGAGGAAACATTACGTTTTCCAATACCGTCATTGAATCGAAAAGCGCCGACCCTTGGAACAACATCCCCATTTCTGTCCGCAATTTTTTCAATTCTTTCCGACGTAAAGAGATAAAATTCCTTTGATCGTACAAAATTTCACCCGAATCGGGAAAAAGTAAACCGATAAGGATTTTCATAAACACAGTTTTACCCGAGCCGCTTCGCCCTATAACCAAGTTAGTTTTCCCTTCATCGAAAACGGCGGAAATATTTTTTAGGATTTCTTTCCCTTCAAACGATTTGTTGATATTTTCTACATGTATCATCAGGTAAGCATTAAATGAGTCATGACTAAATCCGATGTTAAAATAAACACACTACTCATCACTACCGAATTGGTGCTTGCTTTACCTACTTGTAAAGCGCCGCCTCTAACGTTATAACCAAAATAGGAGGCAATGGATGAGATAATAAAAGCAAATACCATGGATTTGACAATCGTATAGGTAATATAATAAGCGTTGAACCAATATTGAATCCCAAATTCGTATTTGGCCGACGTAATCACTTCCGACGACCAGGCAATAAAGTAACCGCCCATGATCCCGAAAAACATACTGAAGATTGTCAATACCGGGATAAAACAAACGAAAGCAACTATTTTAGGAAAAATAAGAAAATTAGCCGAATTAACGCCCATGATATCCAAGGCGTCGATTTGCTCGGTAACGCGCATTGTCCCTAGTTCCGATGCAATATTAGAACCGACTTTTCCCGCTAATATCAAGCACATAATTGTGGAAGAAAATTCCAAGATGACTATTTCCCGACCAATATACCCCACAGTAAAATCGGGAATGAGCGGAGATTCTATTTTTAATGAAACCTGAATGGTTATCACCGCCCCGATAAATATGGAGATAAAAATCACAATCCAGAGCGAATCTACTCCCAATTTAAATATTTCTTTCAAAGTTTGTTTGAAAAATACGCTCCAACGTTCGGGAACAGCAATTGTGCGGTACATTAACAAAACGTATTCACCGAAATCGTGTAATGCCTTTATCATAAGTAATTCGTATTTTGAATTTCATATCAAGGTGCAAATGTACATAAAATCCCCAGCATTATACACAGACGGATAAAAATTATCAGAGCAAACCTTAAGTTTGCCCTAAGTTTGCCCTGATTAAAATTCGATTGATATCAACAATGTCTAAACTAGTAACAAATCAAGTTTAACCGGATTAAAAACTTTTACGCAATGAATGAATACGAAAATTTAATTGCTCCCTGAATCGCTGATTTTTTGATAAAAAAATAGTATATTAGCATAAATTTTATTACTTTTGCCGATTGTTTTTGAAATCATTGAAAATTAAGAACTATTCATGAATATCTCTTATAAATGGCTGAAGGATTATATACCAGTAACTTTTTCTCCTAAAGAACTTTCGGATATATTAACTTCCATTGGTTTGGAAACGGGAAGTATCAGAGAAATTGAAACCATCAAAGGAGGATTGAAAGGATTGTTAATCGGTCAAGTGTTAACTTGCGAAAATCATCCCGATTCGGACCACTTACATGTAACTACGGTGAATATAGGCTCAGGCGAACCTTTACAAATCGTTTGCGGAGCGCCTAATGTAGTTGCCGGACAAAAAGTAGTAGTAGCTACTATCGGTACGCAATTGTATTCCGGAGAAGAATCTTTTACCATAAAAAAATCCAAAATCAGAGGTGTTGAATCCAACGGAATGATTTGCGCAGAGGATGAAATTGGTGTGGGAACAAGCCATGAAGGCATCATCGTCCTCCCTGACGACGCCAAGGTTGGCGCCCTTGCTAAAGACTATTATCAGGTTGAAAGCGACTACGTATTAGAAGTAGATATCACTCCTAACCGAATCGATGCGGCTTCTCATTACGGCGTTGCCCGTGATTTGGCAGCCTATTTTTCGACTCATTATGCACCCTGTTCGATTCATCCCCCTAGCATCGACGATTTCCAAATCGACGATTTTTCTTCTGCTGTAACTGTCGAAATAGAAAATACGGAAGCCTGCCCAAGATATTCGGGCTTGACGATAAAAAATGTAACCGTTGCGGAAAGCCCCATGTGGCTGAAAAAACGTTTGGAAACCATTGGCGTTCGTCCGATTAATAATGTGGTGGATATAACTAATTATGTCTTACATGAAACCGGCCAGCCTCTTCATGCTTTCGATTTAAAGAAAATTAAAGGCAACAAAGTCATTGTCAAAACACTTCCTTCCGGAACCCCTTTCGTTACATTGGACGGCATGGAAAGAAAGTTATCGGATAAGGATTTAATGATATGCAATACCGAAGGCGGAATGTGTATCGGAGGGGTATTCGGCGGTATAGATTCGGGCGTTACCGAATCAACCCAAGATATATTCCTTGAATCGGCCTATTTCAATCCGGTTTGGATTCGCAAAACTGCCCGTTTTCACGGATTAAGTACGGATGCTTCTTTTCGGTTCGAACGTGGAACTAATCCTAATAATACTTTGTATGTTTTAAAACGAGCGGCTTTGTTAATTAAAGAAATAGCAGGCGGGAATATTACGGGAGAAATTCAAGATGTTTATCCGGTGAAACGTTTTAATCGGAAAATTTCGGTTAACATACTGAATGTAAATAATTTAATTGGAAAAAAAATACCGGAAAAGATTATTGAAAATATCCTGAAAAGCCTTGAAATAGAGATATTAAATAAAGAGCAAAACATTTGGGAACTAGACATTCCTACCTATCGTGTGGACGTAACCCGGGAAGTAGATGTGATTGAAGAAATTTTGCGTATCTATGGATACAACAACGTAGCGATTAGCGAAGAAATGAACTCCAATCTCTCTTATGAAACTCCTACGGATCGAAATTATAAATTACAAAATATTATTTCGGAACAATTAACGGGAGCAGGATTTAACGAGATTCTGAATAATTCATTGACTTCCGGGTCGTACTATGAAAGATTAATCTCCTTTCCCGTAAATAATTGTGTTTCATTGCAAAACTCTATAAGCGCCGAATTGGCAGTTATGCGCCAAACTTTGTTATTCGGAGGATTGGAATCCATTGAATACAATCGTAAGCGCAAACACCCGGATTTGAAATTCTACGAATTTGGCAATACGTATGTTCTTTCCCCTGAAAAACAAAAAGAAAATGATCCTTTATCGGCCGTCAAAGAAGAATTGAAATTATCCTTATGGATGACAGGTCAGTCGGTCACAAATAGTTGGATGCGCCCGGATGAAAAAATATCGGTTTATGAATTAAAAGCTTATGTGGAAAATATCCTGCTCCGAATGGGAATTACACCGAAAAAAGTCGTATATAAATCATGTACCAACGATATTTTTTCTTCGGCCTTACTTATCGAAACCTCTTCGGGTCGTCGGTTAGGAATATTCGGAATAGTGCAAAAAAGGATTTGTAAACAATTTGATATCAATGCGGAAGTTTGTTTTGCCGAATTGAATTGGGACTCATTGATGAAAGAAAATCAAAGCGTTCGGGTTAAATTTTCCGAAATAACTAAATTTCCGGCTGTAAGAAGGGATTTGGCTTTGTTGCTTGATAAAAACATTTCCTTTGCTGAAATTGAAAAGATTGCCTTTCAAATTGATAAAAAACTTTTGAAAGAAGTAAGCCTTTTTGATGTGTACGAAGGAAAAAATTTACCGGAAGGCAAAAAATCGTATGCGGTAAGTTTCATTTTACAAGATGAAGAAAAAACGTTGACCGATAAACAGATTGAGTCGATCATGTCGCGTATTCAAAAAAAATTGGAAGAAAAATTAGGGGCGCAATTGAGATGAAACAAGCTATTAATTAGTAATTTGGTTAATTATCAGAAAAAATCATAAATTCATTTAGCAAACAAATCAAATGACCGGAACGACGGTTACACATCTAAATTATGGGAAGAGCATTTGAATATAGAAAAGCGACGAAATTGAAAAGATGGGGCAATATGGCTCGTGTCTTCACCAAATTGGGCAAACAAATTACGATTGCAGTGAAAGAAGGAGGATCAGACCCTGACACGAATCCCCGTTTACGGGTTTTGATTCAACAATCGAAAAAGGAAAATATGCCTAAAGAAAATGTGGAAAGAGCAATTAAAAAAGCGACTTCCAAGGAAGCGACCGATTATAAAGAGTTCGTTTACGAAGGATATGGGCCTCATGGCATCGCCATTGTTGTAGAAACGGCAACGGATAATCCGATCCGAACAGTTGCCAATATCCGGAGTTATTTTAATAAATACGGCGGCTCGCTGGGAACCAGCGGAAGCTTGCAATTCCTTTTCGATCATAAATCCGTATTCAAAATCACACCTAAAGAAGGCGGAGATTTGGAAAATCTGGAATTGGATTTGATTGATTTTGGTGTGGACGAAATCGAATACGACGAAGAAGAAAATGCAGTTTTAATCTATGGCGAATTCCAATTCTATTCGGCTATTCAAAAATACCTGGAAGAAAATGGATATGAAATTCACAGCGCTGAATTCGAAAGAATCCCCAATGATTATAAAGAGGTTACAGATGAACAAAGAATTTCATTGGAAAAATTATTGGAAAAATTTGAAGAAGACGAAGACGTCCAAAATGTTTTCCATAACATGAAATAAATACAAATCATAAATATTAAACTTATAAATACAAAAGACTTTATGGGAAAAAAACGAATTTACCTTTTTGGTAACGGACATGCCGAAGGCAGGGCGGATATGAAAAACCTTTTAGGTGGAAAAGGAGCTAATTTAGCGGAAATGAATCTGATCGGCGTACCTGTTCCTCCCGGATTTACTATTACAACCGAAGTTTGTACCGAGTATAATCAATTAGGGAAAGATGCTGTAATTGAATTAATTAAACCTGAAGTAGAAGCTGCCGTCAAAAAAGTGGAAGAAGCTACTAGAACCGGTTTTGGTAACAAGGAAAATCCTTGTTTGGTTTCTGTTCGTTCGGGAGCACGCGTTTCCATGCCCGGAATGATGGATACCGTATTAAATTTGGGTTTGAATGATGATGCGGTAGAAGGTATTGCTAAAAAATCGGGAAATCCCCGTTTTGCATGGGATTCTTACCGTCGGTTTGTTCAAATGTACGGCGATGTGGTTTTAGGAATGAAACCCGAATCCAAATTAGAGATCGACCCCTTCGAAGAAATCATGGAAGCAGTGAAAAAAGAGCGCCAAGTGGAATTGGACACTGAATTAACCGTCGATGATCTGAAAAGTCTAGTAGTGAAATTCAAAGCAGCTGTTAAAAAGCAAACAGGAAAAGATTTTCCCGATTCCCCGTGGGAACAACTTTGGGGAGCTGTATGCGCCGTATTTGATTCGTGGATGAATGAACGTGCAATTCTTTACCGCCAGATGTACCGCATTCCGGAAGAGTGGGGAACAGCCGTAAATGTTCAGGCCATGGTTTTCGGAAATATGGGACAAACCTCTGCTACGGGCGTGGCTTTCACCCGCGATGCCGCTACGGGAGAGGATATTTTCAATGGCGAATATTTGATTAATGCACAAGGGGAGGATGTGGTAGCCGGTATCCGCACCCCACAACAAATCACACTTGAGGGTTCTAAACGTTGGGCTGCTCAGCAAGGAATTTCCGAAGAAGACCGGGCATCTAAATATCCCTCTCTCGAAGAATCCATGCCGGAATGTGCGAAACACTTGATTGAAACCCAACAAAAATTAGAAGATTACTTCAAAGATATGCAAGACCTTGAATTTACTATCCAAGACGGTAAATTATGGTTGCTTCAAACCCGCAACGGTAAGCGTACCGGCGCTGCAATGGTAAAAATTGCGATGGATATGTTGAGACAAGGAGTTATTGACGAAAAAACGGCATTATCGCGCCAAGAACCGGATAAATTGGATGAATTGCTCCATCCGGTATTTAAAAAATCCGCTTTAGCTGTAGCAAAATCAATTACGAAAGGCTTACCTGCTTCTCCGGGAGCTGCTACGGGAAAAATCGTTTTTCATGCCGACGAAGCCGAAGAATGGGTGAAAAGAGGCGAAAAAGTAGTACTTTGCCGAATCGAAACTTCTCCGGAAGATTTGCGCGGTATGGCTGTAGCGGAAGGTATCATGACCGCTCGCGGCGGTATGACTTCACATGCGGCTGTTGTTGCCCGTGGTATGGGAAAATGCTGTGTGTCTGCCGCTAATGGCGTTCGAATTGATTATAAAGCTAAAATATTGACGGTTGGCGAAAAAGTTTTAAAGGAAGGCGAATGGATTTCGTTAAATGGTTCTACCGGTCTGGTTTATGCCGGTAAAATTGAAACGCAGGAACCTGAATTAAGCGGCGATTTCAGCGAATTAATGGCTTTAGCTGATAAATATGCCCAGTTGAAAGTACGTACCAACGCCGACACGCCTCACGACGCAAGTATAGCCCGTAGTTTCGGCGCGAAAGGAATTGGGTTGTGCCGTACGGAACACATGTTCTTTGAAGGAGATAAAATTACCGCTATGCGCGAAATGATATTGGCGAAAGATGAAGCCGGCCGCCGCGCCGCTTTATTCAAATTGTTGCCTTTGCAACGCACTGATTTTGAAGGTATTTTTGAAGCTATGGCCGGACTTCCCGTAACGGTTCGTTTACTGGATCCTCCTTTGCATGAATTCGTTCCTCACGATGAAAAGGGGCAAAAAGAAATGGCGAACGTTATGGGCGTTTCTTTCGAAGAAATTCACAACCGGGTAGAAAGTTTGTTAGAACAAAACCCGATGTTGGGACTTCGGGGCTGCCGTTTAGGTAATTTATATCCTGAAATTACCGAAATGCAAACCCGGGCTATTTTGGAAGCGGCTTTGAACTTGAAGAAAAAAGGCATTCAAACCTTCCCCGAAATCATGGTTCCGCTTACCGGTATTTTGTACGAATTTTTGGCTCAAAGGAAAATTATTGACGATACGGCTGAAATCGTTTTTAAAGAAAAAGACGATAAAATAGAATACAAAGTCGGCACGATGATCGAAATTCCTCGAGCCGCTTTAACTGCCCATCG
Organism: Dysgonamonadaceae bacterium; assembly: GCA_031275735.1. Taxonomy (GTDB): domain Bacteria; phylum Bacteroidota; class Bacteroidia; order Bacteroidales; family Azobacteroidaceae; genus Azobacteroides. The sequence goes on along the minus strand of JAISOJ010000026.1, from coordinate 14,584 downwards.
CATTGCTACTTCCGCCGAATTTTTCTCTTTCGGTACAAACGATTTAACTCAAATGACTTTTGGATACAGCCGCGACGACGTTGCTAAATTCTTACCTATGTATCTTGAAAAAGGTATCTTGAAAGACGATCCGTTTGCAGTATTAGACCAAAAAGGTGTTGGTCAATTGGTTGAATTGGCTACTAATAGAGGACGTGAAATCAGACCGGATTTAAAATGTGGTATTTGTGGAGAGCATGGCGGCGAACCAAGTTCCGTAAAATTCTGCCATAAGGTAGGTTTGGACTATGTGAGTTGTTCACCTTTCCGCGTGCCTATAGCACGATTAGCTGCATCTCAGGCTGTAATTGAACAAGCAAAATAAATTTTTAATGATAATTACAAAGGGTAAAAAGCTTCACCATTTTTTAGCTTTTTACCCTTTATTTTTATCCATAACAACCGTCTAAAATATCATCGGTCGCCGGTTTGTTCCACTATTTGAATACTTCCATCCGGATTGTAATACAATTTATCTACACAAATCGACCGTAACCAATCGTTGAATTCTCCATTTTTTCTAGACAACGAACTGTTATGATAAAACGCATACCATTGACCTTTGTATTCCACGATAGAGCCATGATTGGTATAACTGTCGGTAGGTTCCATATAGATACCCATCGATTTCCAAGGGCCTAAAGGACTGTCGCTAACGGCATAACGCATACGATTGTCTCCTTTTACGCCGTCGTTTCTTTTTTCGTCATGATTATCGGAGTATGAAAGATAATAAATTCCGTTCCTTTTATGCAGCCAAGCCGCTTCATGAAAATCTTCCAATCCTTCCATTTGTTGCAGTTTACCGTCCAATTCAACCATATTGTCTTTGAGTTTACCTCCTAAACAAACGCCTCCGCCTCCTTGATAGATATAAACCTGTCCATCGTCGTCTACAAACACGCAAGGATCAATACGTGATTCCATTCCTTCAATATAGCCAACGACAGTAAAATCTTTTGCCGGATACTTGCTGGTAGCCACACCTATTTTCCACGAATTGTTCCATCGGGATTCACTCGGATGAGGAAAATAAAAATAGTAGGTTCCGTTTCTGTATGCACAATCGGGAGCCCACATAAAACCACCTTCCGGACGCCCCCAAGGTACTTGCGAAGAACGCAAGATTTCACCATGATCTACCCAATGAACCATATCGTCGGTCGAAAATACATGATATTGGTCCATTAAATCACATCCATGGGGCGGGGCTATATCATGAGAAGCATATACATACAAACGACCATCTGCCCATACATGGGCAGATGGGTCGGCGGTATAAAGATGCTTAATAAACGGATTGCCGGTAATTTCTACCGATTCATTTTGTTTTGTTTGCGATTTACATGCAAACACAGCAAAATACAACAATAAACTCGTAATTAATCCTATTTTTTTCATCGTAATATTATTTTTGAATGAATATTCGTACTACGGCACGCATTAAAATAAATTCCTTTTTACCTAGAATATACTTACTTGGAATGACGAAAATTTCATTATCGTACCGGAACTTTTTCCGTAAAAGGAATTTCTTTTCGCAGCATCCGGCTCGCCTGTCCTGCCAGATACAAATAATAATCGCTTCCCAGATCAGCATCTAAAGGAAGAAAATAACTCTCTCCCACAGGCACTTGAGTTGCACATTTAAAGATAGCCGTTCCCTCGTCGATTTCGTCAAACATAGCCAAATAAAGCATTTCTGCCCCTTGATTGATATAGCTCGAAAGTTGTTTCCAATAAAAACTACCCCGATTACGAGGAATAGGCGTTGAACCTTCCCGCATATTTACCCAAGAAAAACCCGGAAAAGCCAAAGGAGCATAATCAACGTTGTTTTTCTTGCACCAAGCAATATCTTCTTTTACCAGTTGTTGATACGGAAAAAATGTTTTTTCATTATAACGGCCTACAAACCAAGGCATAACTATATCACATTTTTTTATCAGGCGGTGTAATTCGGGATCGTCGAGCGTATCGCTTTGCCTCTTCCTCCAATGCGTCGGAACACCAATCAAAACACTAAATCCTCTTTCAATTAGAGCGTCGATAATTATTTCCGCTTCTTTGAACCCATATTTGCGGTTATCATTGAATCCAACGCCCCAAACAGCTACCAATGGTTTGCCGTTATGGTGTAAGTAAGATGGATTATCCCTTCGTTCTTGAATATCGTATTGAGCAGAAATAGCGTCAATATCTTTCAACACTAATTGTTCGTCGCCGGGAACCATGCCGCTTAAATCATACATGACGCCGATTGCCCGGTTATTGGCATTCGCTGCATTAATAGCGGACTGCCAGACTTTATTCAATTGATTGTAACTTTTCGGACGTTTGATTTCCGCCACAAAGCGTTGAACGAAAACGCCGTCAATACCGTATTCCCGCATCCAGCGGAAATGCGTTTCCACCGTCGATTCGTCATATGAACTCATTACATAAGCGGGGCGTCTGTCGGCAAAAACAAATTCGGTTTTATATACTTTATCGTATTCCGAAACATCAGGCCACATATCCACTTTACAAGAGCCTGGACGAAAAGAGCCATCTCGGCCTAAATAATGATACCAACCTCTGTCGGCGCCGTCGCCCGGACAACTAAACCAACCCTGGTAACCGGCCATAACCAATCCCTTATATGAATCGTATTTCTTAGCCAATAGAAAAGCGTCTTTGTCGACAGCTTTTTCGATAAAATCGACAATATAGGTCGGATTAGGAAAGCTATGAGGATGATGTTTGAAACCCTTCTTCACGATTACCGTAATATCTCCTCCTTTTTCCTTGATTTTTTTCTCGAAAGGAAAAGTATTTTGAGAATTGACGGCAGCATCATCCCATTCGGCGCAAAGAATCAAAATCGGGTAATTTCCTTTGACAATGGCGTCGATCTTATCTATCGGGCTTTCGTTGAAACTTTTTATTTGACTGCGTTCTATATGGTAATTTTCTCTGATACCTATGGTAATTTCATTTTCCGGTTTTTCCTTGCCGTCCGGCCCCCAATACATGGCTTTCATATCCAACAAAGGATTGTCTACATAGACGGCGGCAACTTTATCCGGATTGGCGGCCGCCCAATTGAAAACATACACCCCTCCCCTACTCATTCCTTCCAAGACCGCTTTTTTATTTAAACCGCCTTTATGGAGTAGTTGATAAAAAGCATTCCATTCGCTGATACACTGCGAATTACCCATCCGTTCCGCTTGATCGCAATAAGCCAAATGGTAGCCTCTCTCTAACAAAGCAATATCGGTTTGCGGCTCATGTCCGAAAAAACGGGCACGCCAAATCCACGGATGATTTGCCGCTGTTTGTTTCGGTTTAACTACCTTACATTCCCGTCCGTTTTGCTGAAATGTAGCGCACAGATAACCGGCAAAATTATTTACTTGATAATTAATTCCTTTTTTATCCAAGGTTTTGAAAATATCGAAAGATTCATCTACAGGGAAAGTAATTTGTCGAAACAAACGTTTGGCTATCATTTCCGAACCTTTCGATTCGGGATGAATTCCATCAGGCATCAAATCGCGACGGTCTATTAAAAGCGAATGCATATCCAAAACTTCAACGTCTTCATCGTAAGCTGCTTTTTGTAATCGGGGAATGATTTCCCGCACAATCATCTTGTCCCAAATCTGGTTTGTATCTTTTTCGAAAGATACGAAAGGAAGCATAAGGATGACTCTCGGATGGGAAGGTAAGCGTTTGAAAGATTGAATCATTTCCTTAGCATTCTGTTCCAATTCACCATAAAAAGGACGATTGACCGCCTTGGCGTCGTTTCCTCCTAAATCAATAAACACAATGTCGGGATTGCTTTTCAAAGCCTCTTGGTAAGCTTCGGTTTTCCAATAGGAAAAATTTCCTTTTTTTAATAAGGTTGTACCGCTTACACCGTAATTATTCACTTTATATTTTACGCCTAATAACGACTGTAGTTGTCCGGGAAAAGAATTTTCCCGCGGATTTTCAATTCGCGCACCTTCGGTGATACTGGCGCCGACGCATGTAATTTTTATTTGCGCACTTAACTGTAAACACACAAACAGAAATAATAAAACAATTAGTTTTTTCATTTTATTCATTAGTTATTCATTTATTCAAAAATTTGTGTTCCCTTCGTAATCCCATTTTCATTGAATGCATCAATAGTAAAATAGTAATGGGAGTCACGATTAAAAAAACCGCCTTCATACCGGTTATCATATACCATAATTACATTCCATAACTGATTTTCGGCAATACCTGTACGAATAATATACCCGTCCGCATTTTTTTGTTTGTCCCACGACAAAGTGAATCTCCTTTTATCGTCCGGATTGCGCTTTACTTGTACTCCGGAAACTTTTTCCGGTAAATTCCCTTTTCCATTCCCGAAAACTCGGAATCCTGAAATGGAAAATTTACCCGGTAATTCTTCCGTATTGACGATGCGTAGATAACGAGCCTCGACAGGTAAATCCAGGACAATTAGCTCATGAACGGCGTCGCGCGGATTATCCGTTTTATCAATTATTTTCACCCATTTTTTCCCGTCTTCAGACATTTCGATGAAATACCGGTAAGTAAATAAAGGATGAGGCGCGCGGATTGTAAAATCCTGATCGGCAAAATTGACCTGAACGGCGCAAATTTCCATCTTTCTTTTCAAATCTACTTGCAAGCATTCGCCCGGATTGCCTGTTTGCGCAGACCACCAATCTTCTACACGTTCATTAACGGCATATACAGGCTCAAAACCTTCCATAAAAGAAGAAACCGATACGGGTTTATTGTAAGAAAGCAGATTCCATCCCGCGTAAAAACCGGTAGTTTCGACATTCGCTTTTTTATCGGGAATAGTAAACGGATAATCTGTCATCACAGCCTGCTGCACCCACTCTCCTTTATCTGTAATAAAAAGCGGAAAAAGCCCCAATCTACGTTCAAACGGATGTCGCTGAGATATTTTCATTGTAGCTAGATGCCAATAATTTCCGTACTTGTCTTGAAATGTATGACCATGGCCGGCTCCTCCGATAAATCCTCCCGGCTTGAAAGAAAAAGGATTGTTTTCCACATAAGTAAACGGTCCTAAAGGATTATCTCCCACATAGATCCCATCGGCGTATATACGGAATTGCGTACCCGGAGAAGCATATTGTAAATAATATTTTCCCTTGTATTTCAACATAGCAGGCCCTTCGTTCCACGCCGTTTTCCCGTTATCGTTGTTTTCGCCTTGTACTTCCCATCCATATAAATCGCTGTTGTGTAAAATCAAAACAACCGGCTTGCCCACAGGTGCAAAACCATTCAACGGATCAACTTCCACGCCTTGTATGGGATCTTTATCCGAACAACCCCAATAGAGGTAAACTTTCCCGTTATCATCCTGAAAAAAAGCCGGATCAGTCACTCCCAAATTGAACCGGGTTACTATCTGCTCCCAATCGTCTTTTTCCGGATTGGCCGTACGATAAATTTTCGAACCGGAAGCAATAAAGTAAAGCGAATCGCCCCTTACCAATATACTTGGCGCATAATTCTCTATTTCGAGTATGGTAGAGCAAGGAATATATTTCCATTCTTTCAAGTCCGGAGAACTCCAATAGCCGCCCGATTTGGACGCAAAAAGATAATATTTCCCTTTGAAATATTCGCAAACCGGATCAGCAGCCTCCCGACGACCCGGATCGTCGAATTGGAAACGATAATTCAAATCCATAGGATTGGCAACAATCAGTTGCGCATACACTTGTCCTGTTCTATTTACGGCAACAACCATAAAAAAGACAACTAAAATATTTTTAAAAAAATGTTTCATCAGTCCGGTTTATATAACGATGTTTTCAATTGACTTACAAAAGCGGCATTATTCCCGCATACTAAACGGATATTGGACATTGTCGACGTATTGGAAACAGATACGACTATCTGATTCCATCCCTGTTTTAGCGGGACTGCTTGATAAGAAGTCAAGCAGGTTCCGTTTAATATGATTTCTTCATTTCCTTCTGCCGGAACAATATCCAATTCAGGCATATCAGGTTCAATCAACAAATCGTCTAAAGGACGAGGACTCCACAACCAAAAGCGGTAATTGTTCCTATCATTTTGCTTGTTCGTAAAAAGATTAGTCAAATTCACATATCCTTGTTCATCAATCAACCATTCGGAAAGTTTTTTTCCTTCCGCAGGAATACCTGCATCGAAAAGAATTTTATCCAAGGTAGTATACCCTTTCTCTGTGGAGGTAAAATCGTCTAATGTACTCACATAGAAAACAGAACGACGATCCGGATATTTTACAAATACGGCGCCGGATCCTTTCGCTTCATATTCGCTTCTCAGAACGGAAGCCGTTTTTAATTCTTCCGGACGTTTGTTCCATTTCCGCCAATCGGTGCGGCACGCTTCTAACAGTACTTCTCCTTCTTGTACAAAATCGCCTGACATTCCCCAAAGAGAAACTTCGTTCGTTTGTATTTCGCTGAAATAAAAATCGGAATTCACCGTATTTTTTAGCCATGATTTTTTTAAAGGGAGGAAAGAAGAAGCTTTCCGTTCTTCCAATACCAATTCTCCCGGTAAAAAAGCATTATATATTGCGCTACTTTCCGGAGTCGGCGACCAAATCCAAATATCTGCTCCTTTATCCAGATACCCTTTAATCAACGTGATTTCTTTAGCAGAAGGAAGGTATTTCCCGTCAAGCAACAACAAAGAATTCGCTATTTGTTTAATTTTGTTGACAAAAGTTACGCCGTGGTTTTCAAAAACTTGTTTCAACTGACCGTCTGTGTTTCCTATAAATGTTATTTCACTGTATCCGCGTTCCGGTTTATTTTTTAGCGTTGATTTTCCGGGCTTTTCCGGCATTTGCGCCCATTTAGACCAAGCCGGAGCGTTGCCTGCATTCGCCGCTTTAATTGCGTCGAACATAGGCCAAGTTTTATAAAGCGGAAGACAAGGGTCGTATCCCGGATTGAATGTAGAGCAATAAGGTCCCATCCTTTCCGGTTGTATTCCCGGAACTCCTTCTTTGTATTCTTTAAAATGGATACCGTCATTTAAGTTTGGCGAAGTTGTCAAATCTTTTTTACCGAAAGGTAAAGGTTGAAGAGCATACCAGGCAATATTAAAAACGGAAACATACGAAGCGCCGTTTAAGCGTTGTTGGGCGATTAAATCATAACATTCATAAGCCAAACCTTCCATTCTTCCCAATTGCGACTCGTAAGCGCGTTCTCCGTTGTATTTGGATACCTGTTCGGGCGTCCCGTAATAAGCCATGCTATGTTCGCCGATTCCCCAGGGTTTTCCTATTTCAATCCAATGTTTCATGGAATTTTTATCGCCGTAGTGCCCTACGGTTGTCGGAAGTATCCCATCGCCGTCGTCTTCTCCGTCGCTCGAAATCCAAGGACGAGTCGAGTCGTAAGTCCGCACGATATCGCGCCAATCTATCCATGCTTGTTTTTGCTGTTCCATCCATTCCGGTTTATTGAAAACATGCAAGATCACCGGTTTATTTTCGTTACTGATGCTCCATCCGAAAACTGCCGGATGATTGCGGTCGCGGAGAATCATTCGTTTCAAATGGTCTTTCGAATGTTCCCAGAAAAGCGGCGAATCCATTTTCGGCCCTCCGTCGCTTGCCCAATTAGCGGTTTCGGCAAGGATACAAATTCCCATTTCATCCGCTACGTCGAAATAAAAACGCGGATACACTTGCGCATGAGGGCGCACAGCATTGGCATTAGCGTCTTTAAGCGCTGTAAACCATGCCCATGCATACCTCCGGGTCAACTGAGGCACACCCATGAAGTGCCAAGAATCTCCTTTCAACTGATAGGCTTTTCCGTTTAATAACTGTTTACTTCCATCGAAAGTCCATTCCCGCCAACCGAAACGTTCGTATTTAATATCACCTTTAAATGCTTTCAAAGGCGCTTTATTGTTCTCCGTATTCAGAGATAAAGTTATGCCGTAAAGATTTGGAAATTCGGGCGTCCAATACGCCAAATCACCTTCTTTTACCGGAATCCGGATCGTTACTTGATTCATTCCGGGTTTAACGGTTAATTTTTGATCCGGAATATTTAAAGCCGCCGATTTTGCCAATTCCCAGCGAGGAACAGGAGCTGAATGAACATCCGTTCCCGCCTTATTAATCCATTCCCGGATATCCCCGTTTAAAACCAATGCGGTTTCTTTATCCGTACTATTTTCGACGGTAAGATCCAATTCCAAACAGTTTTTGGAAACTAAAGGTTTGATATATACATTATTAATATTGATTTTAGGAATTGCGATTAAATACACATCCTGCCAAATCCCGTTCACGTGATATCCCCACATGGAGCCGGCAGGAACGATACGCCGCCCTTTGGTTGAATTGTCTTCAAAAAGCGACTGACTACGAACGCCTACCCTGATTTCTACGGGTGCTCCGGCCTGTACAAAAGGCGTAATATCGGCTTCAAAAGGCAGAAACAAATCAAAATTCTCAACGACTTTATTTCCATTCACATACACTTCGGTTTGTCCTGCAACAGCTTCAAAATGAAGGATTATTTTATGGTCGCTCCAATTGGCAGGAATGGTTAGCCGTTTTTTCATCCAAGCCATTTTCACCTTTTCCCACGCTTCCGGATAAGAAGGATAATTGCGATGATCGGGGCCTTCTAAATTCCGGTTAGCAAAAGAATTAATATTCCACGGAGAAGGAATTTTAATTTTTACTTTATCCCATTTCCCTTCATCGGGCGGAAGTAAAACGGGAGCCATTCCTTTCCCTTGCCGGTAATCGGCAGGAAGCTCGATTGCCTGAAAATCCCATTGACCATTGAGGCACAACTCTTTCCTTAAAGGTTTCTCCACTTTACAGATGTAGCCTTCGGAAGGAGCAAACACATGGTCGTAATACAGGATATCGTCCGCTTTTGCAAGAACGCCGGATATAATGAAAGCGAATATAATCAATAATTTCTTCATTGTATTTTATAATTCAGAATTTTGTATTTAGTTACGAAACTGATTTCTCCCGTCACGTCCGGAGGCAAAGCAAATTCAATTATTTTTCCTTTTCCCGGATCCAGTTCATAATGATGTACTTCTTCCATCTTAACGCCATTAATAAATAAACACACCTTCCCCGCGTCGGTTATATTGCCTTTGTTGTATATGTTAACCGCCGCTTTTTTGCTGTTATCTACCAGGTTCTCCTCAACGCCAAACAACGATAATTCAAAATCGGCCGCAAAGGCATAAGGATAATCAATCGTTGCGTTTACACCTTCCGACACTGTTTCAAAACCGACGCTGTCTTTGATCCGGTCTTGCGCCCGGTAAGAAGGACTTTTTCCTCCCGCCATAATCTTAAATTCGCCCGGTTCGACCACCCTGTCCATTTGATCGTTAAGCAAGGATAACTGATAAGGCGTCAACAAGAACGATTCTTTTTTTGTTTCTCCCGGCGCCAAGGTGATCCGGGAAAAATCTTTCAATTCCATCACACGAGTTTTAACGCTTGCATACATATCGGTTACATACAATTGCACCACTTCGTCCCCTACTCTATTTCCCGTATTGGTGACATCCACCTGAACGTTGACCGTTCCGTCTTCATTCACGCGAGTTTGCAAATGGGAATACTCAAATTGCGTATAACTCAGGCCATAACCAAAACGATACAAAGGATAAAAAGACAAATCGGAATATTCGTATCTTCTGCCGGAAGTTTTGAAATTATAATACAGAGGCGCTTGCCCTACATGTTGCGGAAATGTCATCGGTAAACGGCCGGCAGGATTATAATCTCCAAAAAGCACGTCTGCCGTAGCGTATCCGCCTTCTTGTCCCGGAAGCCAATTGACCAAAACAGCTCGGCAATGTTTCGCAGCATACGAAAGATTATAAGGACGTCCGATCTGTAATACCAATACAACCGGTTTTCCTGTTTCACAAACGGCTTTCAAGAGTTCTTCCTGCCGGCCGGGGAGTTCCAGAGTGGCATAATCGTGATTCTCTCCCGTAGTATTATAATTTCCTTTATTTCGGTCGGCTGCCGTACAATCGCCTAAAACCATCACTACAACATCGGCTTTCAAAGCAATTGCTTTGGCTTTTTCCGGTTCGTAATGATCTTGGCTGGTGAACTCGCAAGCTTTTTCGTAAAGTATTTGGGAAGTATCGTCGATAGTCGCTTTTATTCCGGCTAACACCGATTTCAATTGTCCTTCTTGAATTTTAGGCGAATAGTCGCCCGGTTGTAAATCGTCGGCTCCCGGACCAATAACCGCAATCGTTCGGGCCGTTTTGGATAACGGCAAAATATTCCCTTTATTTTCCAATAAAACGATCGATTCGCGGGAAGCTTTTCGAGCCGTTTCTTTGTGTTCTGGCGATTGCCATCCGGGATAAATTTTGTTCCAATCCAACAATTTGGACGGATTGTGTTCGAACAATCCGTTCCTAAACATAGGACGTAGTAAAGAACGGCAAACCTGATCCAAATTCTTCCTGTCAATTTCACCTTTATTGGCTGCTTCAATTACGCTTTTGTTGTTGTAAGTATCGCCGCAATTGGTAGCGATACCTGCCGCCAAAGCCTGATTAGCCGCTTCGACAAAATCTTTTGCCGTATAATGTTTCCGTGAAGTAAGATTTCCGATAGCGCCGCAATCGCTAACAATAAAACCCGAAAATCCCCATTCTTCCCTCAGTATTCCTTGTAAGAGTTCTTTACTTTTAGCTACCGGCACCCCTAAGTAATCGGAATAAGCCATCATAAGGGATTGGCAATCGTATTCTCGAATAACATGACGGAAAGGGACCAAATGAATTTCGCGTATTTCTCGCTCGGAAAGTCCGATGTCGTGCGAATCGCGTCCGCCCAAAGGCGCTCCATGAACAGCAAAATGTTTGGGAGTCGTCATTAATCCTTTAGATTGATAGCCTTTAATCCATGCCCCTCCCATTTGAGACACTAAAACGGGGTCTTCTCCAAAAGTCTCTTCACAACGTCCCCAACGAGCATCTTGAGCGACGTCCAGTACCGGCGACCACGCTTGGATGGCGCCTGCGCTAAGAGTTTCGTCTCCGACAACTTCAGCAATTGTTTCTGCTAATTTTTTATCCCATGTAGCTCCTATTGCAATTGCTTGCGGGAAAATAGTGGCTCCACTCCCGTAAGAGAAGCCATGTACCGCTTCTACTTTTTTAATATCAGGGATACCCAAATGGGGAATACCCGGAATACCCCAGCCCTCGCGAATCAATTCCATTTTATCATTGGGCGTCATGACTGCCAATAACAATTCGACACGTTCTTCGACAGGTAAATTCACATTCATCCAAGGCTTGTCGGCCGAGAGAGAAGGGTCGGCCGATGCTTTTTTCACTTGAACAATAGTTATTTCTTTAACACCGTAAGTTTTTTTAACGATATTTCCGGTAAACGCCAACTTTACATGCGCCCCGTAGCGAGGAGAAAATTCCAAAGTGTATTTTTTATTCCCTTCAATGACATATTTTACGGCTTCGCCCCAATTCATGGGATCGTATGTAATATATATGCTAAGGATTTGTTGCATTTCCTCCTTGGACAAACCGAAGGTTTCGAGTGCTACCGCATTAACGTCGCCCGGATTTTGCAACGTAAAAGTCAAGAACTGATCCCTGTTCAAATTTTCAGGACTTACTTCCCAGGCTGTTAAAGGATTGTCATCCAGCACAAAAGAAGCTTTATCCGTATCGACGGAAGCAGAAATCGATATAATCCCTTTTTTTTGAGCAAATAACGAATTATTTATAACCAGCAACAGGCTTAAAATAAACAATGAGTGTTTCATACGTAAATAAGTTGACGAGTAAACGAGTTGACAAGTAAACGAGTTGACAAGTAAACGAGTTGACAAGTAAACGAGTTGACAAGTAAACGAGTTGACAAGTAAACGAGTGGGCGAGTTGACGAATAAGCAAGCGCTTCGTCATTGCGAAGGCAAATTTCGAAACAATCGACTCATTTACAAGATATTGCTTGTTTGTTAAAGATGGAGGTTTCATATGGAAAATCTTTTTTTAATGCATGGGCTCTGCCGAAGGAGGAACATTTTCCAAAGAAGAAGCCCAATTCTTATTCGCTTTATTATCCATTACCAACACCAATTTACCTCCATTGATTATATCTTCATGACTAAACCAAGGTTTATCCCAATCGACGCCGTTTAGTACAGCCGATTGGATGTATTTATTTTCGGCAGAACAGTTTTGAGCTACTATTTCAAAAATATTACCATTGCTCAATTTTATTTTAATATTACTAAACACCGGACTACCTATATTATAAGTAGAAGAACCCGGAGTAACAGGATAGAATCCCATAGATGAAAATACGACAAAAGCAGACATGCCGCCGCCGTCTTCATCTCCCGGCACACCCATTAAATCGTTCCGGTACCATTCGTTTAATAAGGTTCGAATCCGTTTTTGGGTCATCCACGGTTCTCCGGCATAATTGTATAAATAAGGAATGTGGAAAGAAGGTTCGTTAGCCATAGAAAACTGCCCTACATTTCCGGTTTGATCGGGAAGTTGCGCATAAAAGTCAAATTTGCTCTTTCCCAAAGATTCGCGAAAGGTCCCGTTCAAGTAATTCACAAAATTTTCGGAAGAACCCGTCAGTTGAATTAAATCCGCAGGATTATGAGGCACGTCCCAGCGATAAGTGTAGGCATTATTTTCATCGTAATAATCTCTTGCGCCTTGTCCGCCGGAAAAACGGTAATCAAAGGGCATAATAAAATTGCCTTTTATATCTTTCGGATGAAAAAATCCGGTTTGAGCGTTATACAAATTGCGGTAATTATAGGAACATTTCAGGAAGTACTTATAATCTTCTTCTTGCTTCAATTCCTTAGCAATTTGAGATAAACACCAGTGATCATAACAAGTTCCCAAGGTAACTGCTACCGATTGTCTTTTTTCAAACGAATTGGCTTCTCGAATATATTCTTTTTCATTTTCTTTTAATGCCGGGAAATAGCCTTTTTCGTGATAAAACACATCAATTTCCGTATTAGGCGTTTTAGTCCAAGGCAAGAATGATTTTTCCGTAAGAGCGCTTTTACAAGCTTTATAAGCTGCTTCCAAATCAAATCCCCTCAAACCTTTGCAATAGGCGTCCCAAATTACTGCAACAGCATGATTGCCATTCATCCGGTGACTATCGCCGGTAATTTCAGGAAAAGTAGGCATCCATCCATCCGGACTTTGTTGAGCCATACGAATGTACGATTGTATCATATTCGTTTCCATTTCCGACTCGATCAAAATACGTAAAGGGTGAGCCGCCCGGTAAGTATCCCAGATCCAATCGTCTGTGTAAAAAGGAATACCATTATCTTCGTGTACTTGTTGGTCGGTGGCGCTATAATACTTGCCGTCTTCGGAAATATTAATCATGCGTTCATAAACCCTGTACAAAGAAGTATAGAACACGGTTTTTGTATCTTCGCAATCGCTTACGACTTCAATTTTGCTTAATGCTTCATTCCATTTATCCCGTCCGATAGAAGCTATTTCGTTAACGTCGTATGTATTAATTTCCCTTTTCAGGTTTTTTTTCGCTTGCTCTACGCTAATAAAAGAAATACCGTAACGAAGATTGATTTGTTTCGAATCGAAAGTTAATACATAAGCATTGTTCCGGCGGTTTTTCGGAACAGCTAATTCTTCTATATTTTTCACCGGTTGTTTGCTTTCCAAATAGATATAAATAGTTGTCGGACCATTTCCGATTAATTGGTAGCCGCCTATACCGCCGGTAGATGTTGGATTCAATTTACCATTCCTTGTATTGATAATCAATTGGTTTGTAGATTCATTTTCAAAACCGATCGTATATAATCCGGATTGATGAGAAGGTGCGTAATCTACTTCAATATTCTCTTCGTCCAGGTATACGGAATAACGGTAAGGGCTTATCTTTTCATTATCATAGGTATATTGCAGCACTGCCGGAAGATCGGAAGGAGTTCCGCTCACCGGACTGATATTAAAAGCAGAACTACCTCTATGGCTGGTTACAGCTATCGGAAGACCGGTTATACAGTCGCTTGTATAATCGCTCCTTTCAGGATAAACACGAAGCATACTGTTGGGCAAGTGAACCGTAGGGTAAGTAGGCACCAACAAATGACTGATATTTCCCATATAAGGGTTCACATAATCTACCGGCGATTTCATTTGTTTTTTTAAGGGAGGGTTACAGCATCCGCATAAAAAAAGAAAGCTTATAAAATTTATAAATACTATTTTTTTCATTGTTTAATTATTTTAGATACAAAAATAAAAAATGGGGATTAATATTTTCTTAATTTTCTCTTAAATTTGGAAATAGTTTTATTAATAAAATATTAATGTTTTATTTAGGAGCTATTAATTGAGGAACTCCTGTATAAGGCAAAAAGAGGACGTCGCCCAAATCGCCAATCCCCGTTCCGCTCAGATGGGTATGACTAAATCCTAACAAGCGCGTATCGTCGTA
>JAISOJ010000078.1 GCA_031275735.1 Dysgonamonadaceae bacterium | reverse complement strand
GCCCATCGATCCTGAAAACTGCGTATTTCCCCTTCGTCGCCCCAAATGACCTCATAGTTGCGATTGCTGAAAAACGGCGGATCCAGATAGATTAAATCTATCGAGTCGCTATCCATCGTTTTCAGGACTTCAAGATTATCGCCGAGTATTAGCTTGTTTATTGTCATGCTGCGACTTTGTATAAGCAGATTATTCTTTCATTTTACTAACATTCTTAATATCAATATTTCCAATACAACGATATGCATTAATGATAATTGCTAACGCTACGGCTGTTTCGGCGGCGGTAACGGCAATGCCGAAAATGGTGAAAAACATTCCTTCTAGATGTCCGGGAAATAAATAACGGTTGAAAACCGCAAAATTGATTTCCACTGCATTTAATATTAATTCTAACGAAATCAGAATCGCAATCATGTTTTTTCGGGTAATAAAACCGTAAATCCCGATAAAAAACATCAGCGTGCTGATTATCAAATAATACTCCATCTGTATCATAATCTATCTTTTTCTTGCAATTAATATTCCTCCGATAATCGCTGCAAGCAGCAAGATACTCAACACCTCGAAAGGTAGCAAATACTGATACTTTTCCGTTCCCATTAGAGTTTCGCCAATCATTTTCATATCGATTTCCGTATCACCCTCCACACCGGCGTCGGTCGCATAAAGGAATTTGTGCTTCATTAAGGCAAAAGCTGTTACCGCAACTCCGCCGATAAATGCCAAAGCTCCATAAGCATATTTTTGCAAGCGATGTTTTTCCATAAGCGTATCTTTAGAATTGGTTAGAAAAATAGCAAATATGAATAATATCAGAACGCCTCCAGCATATACCGACAACTGAACGGCGGCCAGAAAGTGATAATTTAAAAATAAATACAATCCCGCCGTACATATTAGTACCAGAAGCAGGTAAACTGCCGACCGCAACAAACTTTTGGCCGACACAGCGAAAACGGATAAAAGCAACATTGCTATACCCAAGCAAGTAAACAAAATTAAATTTATTATTGGATCCATAACTCTTTTTATATCGAATTAAGAATTAGTCTTTTGTTTTTTCATTAAAGACGAACCCTCCTGGTTTAGTTGTTCATATAATTTGGGACGAGTAAACGCAGCATGTTCGAAATTATTAGACCAGGTAATCGCCCCATGCGGACATGAAGTCGTACACAATGCACAGAAAATACAACTTCCGACATCGTATATGTATTTATCCAGTACTTTCTTTTCTTTTCCGGTTTCTTCGTCCAATTCCTTTTTGGTGGCGATCTGTATTGTACCGTTCGGACAATTCATTTCGCAAATTCCACAAGCCGTGCATTTGTGCTGATTCGCTTCACTATGGGGCATCACCAATTGCCCGCGCATACGTTCGTGAGGAAATACCTTACCTCGATTTTCAGGATACTGTTCCGTTACTTTCGAACGGATAAAGTTGAGCAAAGTGACATACATCCCCTGCATCAATCGCCAGATTCCTAGCGCTATATTCTTTATATAATCAATCATCTTCATATTACCAATAGATTATCCAAAGAGCCATAAATATAATATTAAGCAAACTCAACGGCATCAGAATTTTCCATTCCAGATTCAACAACTGGTCTATCCGCAAACGCGGCATCGTCCAGCGTACCCATAATGCCAGGAAAACACAGAAAAAAGTCTTTCCGAAAAACCAAAGAACCGGAGGGATGTAATTCATCACTTCGTTGAACGATTCCCATCCGGGAACGTGCAACGGCATCCAGCCGCCTAAAAACAAGGTCGTAGCAATCGCCGCGATAATGAACATGTTCAGATATTCTGCCAGATAGAAAAATCCAAACTGAATACCCGAATATTCGGTATGATAACCGGCAGTCAATTCTGATTCCGCTTCCGGCAAATCGAAAGGGCCGCGATTGGTTTCGGCATGTCCGGCAATCAGGTAAATTACAAAAGCGATAACCGCCGGAATACCGCCACGGAAAATATTCCAGGCGTAATCCTGTTGTTCCACGATCACAGACAATTGCATCGTTCCGGAAAGCATGATGATTGTCATAAGCGACAGACCGCACGATAACTCGTAGGAAATCAACTGCGCTCCCGAACGCATGGCGCCAATCATGGTATATTTGTTATTGGACGACCAACCGGCCAACAAGATTCCGACCACTCCCAACGAAGAAATGGCCAGTAAATAAAATACGCCGATGTTGAAATCAATCACATGCAAACCTTTATCGAAAGGAATAGCGCCAAATGTACAAATCGATGCGATAATCACTAAGAATGCAGCCAAACGAAACAATAACGGGTCAACCTTATTTATCTTGATTAACTCTTTCAACAGGATCTTTATCATGTCCGCCACCGATTGAAAAAGCCCTAACGGGCCTACCCGAGTCGGACCTAAGCGACATTGGAAAAATGCACAGATTTTCCGTTCTACATAAATAAGTATCAAAGCCAGTACTGCATAAGCCGTCAAAAGAATCAGGCCAATCAATACAAACTCAATGAATAACGCCCATCCATCCAACAAATAAGTGTGGAGAAATTCGTCTATCCAATCAGTAACTACATTAAAATGAAACATATCTTATTTTATTTTTGTCATTTGTATTGTGTCGGCGTGATTACAATGGAGAACAGATAATTTCCGCTTTCATCTTTATAACAATATTTCATTGTTACGTCATTCTCTCGAAAATACTTCATATCCGGATTCGTTTTAGCGGTATTTAAAATTTGAGGTTCAAGAACCTGTTTCATTACCAATGTATCCAACATTACCGTTTCTAAACCTATCACAGTATAATTATACAAAACTGTTTTGCCAAAAATCGCCGCGACATTATCACATCTCGTAATAGAATCAACCATCACCGGTAAGTTCTTGTTAAACTCACTTGCCATTTCCATTAAAGCTTTGTCAATAGAAGGTTTTTTAAAAAAGAGCTTTTGAGTAAGAGTAGAAGCGCTTGCAGCAAGAACTATTCCCACAACCATTCCTATCATCTGTGCCGTCGTTAGCTTTCGCTTAGATTTAGTTGGCGACACAGGAACAGTAATTTTTTCTACTTTTTTAGGTAATTCGTACCCGCAACTGCTACAATATTTGGAAGTAAAAAAATTGTCTCCACCACATTTATCACACTGTATTTTCTCCATATACTTATCTATCGATACAAGGTACAACATAATCCAGCGACCCGCCCAGCATAATCAAATCAGCTACTTTCGAACCAACGGCAATTGCTTTCAGTGCACTGACTAAAGTCAAACTCGGCGAGCGAAATTTAACCCGGTAAGGATATTTATCCCCCTTACTGTTGATATATACGTCAAATTCACCCCGGGCGCCTTCTACACGTTGAAAATATTCTCCTTCCGGAAGCCTGATAATCGCCTTTGTCTTGGCAGCATAGGCCCCTCCCGGAATATTGTCTATCAATTGTTCAATAATCTTCAAGGACTCTTCGATCTCATCCAGACGAATGATGTAACGGTCGAAAGTCATACCGTCCGAACGAAGCATTTCTTTGAAATCGACGAGGCGATAAGCTGCATAAGGTTCAATTTTGCGAACGTCGTTGCTCCAACCCGAAGCGCGTCCGGTCGGACCGCTTGCACCCAAGGAAATAGCCATTTCTTTACTCAAATAACCTATGCCTTCCATTCGTCCGCGAGCAATCGGATTTCCTGTAAACAAAAGATGATGCTCTTTCAACATTTTGCGCATGTACGGAATGAAATTCTTTACATTTCGTTGGAAATTCGGATGAATATCGTTCATCACGCCACCGATCACATGGTAATTGGCCATTAAACGGCCACCGCAAGTTTCTTCGAAAATATCCATAATTTTTTCTCGGTCGCGCATCCCGTAAACGAATGCAGTAATCGAACCCATGTCCATCGCCATACAGCCCCAACCCAATAAGTGGGAAGCAATACGGGTCAATTCGTCGATGATTGTCCGAATATAATGCGCCCGCAGAGGAACTTCCATTTCCAGACCTTTCTCCACAGCCAGACACATGGCATGGCGATGAATCGTACCCGAAAGATAATCCATCCGGTCGATTAAATGCAGAATCTGCGGATAAGTATACGACTCCGTCATCTTTTCGATGCCCCGGTGAATGTATCCGAAATTCGGGTCCACTTTTTTGATGATTTCGCCATCCAACGAAACGCGAAGATGAAGCACGCCATGCGTAGCAGGATGTTGAGGCCCAAAATTCACTATATATTCTCCTTCTTCAAACAACTTATGAAGCTTTTCTACTTTTTCCCCCGCCGTGATATTGATAGACGGAAGACTTTCCATGTCGTCCAAATTCTCGTTGATCAAAGGTACAGGATTGATTTCCGGATTGGCGTCGTATTCTTTTCGCAAGGGATAGCCTTTCCAATCCTGACGCAGGAAGAGCCGGCGCATGTCGGGATTGTTCAGGAAACGAATCCCCAGGAAATCATGCACTTCGCGCTCGTATAAATTGGCTGATTCCCAGATGTCCGAAACAGAGGGGATAAGCGGGTCTTTGCGGTCGTCCGTTTCTGTTTTCAGAGCAATCACGTAAGACGGGAATTGCGTACAAGAGAGATTATAAATCGTTCCCAGACTGTCGCCGTAATCCATTCCTACAATATCCATCAAGAAATCGAACGCCAGTATCCCGTTCCGGAGCTTGAATGCCGTTTCATGCAGTTTTTTCGGGGGAACGACGACCGAGTAACTTTTTCCTTTCGATTCGACGTCGGCATATGGAAATTGCGCCAGCAATTCATCAATCACTTTCATTGAAGACCTCCTTTCTCTAATGTTTCGCCATTACTTTCAACAGTTTGCGAATCAAGTCCGCAATGACAAGACAAATCCGGCTGTTTCGGCAAACGGAAAAATTCCTGTATTTTAATTTTACGCGCCAATTGCATCATGCCGTAAATCATAGCGTCGGGTCGCGGCGGACAACCAGGAACATACACGTCTACCGGAATAATCTTGTTCACGCCCAACACCGTGTGGTACGATTTATTGAATGGTCCGCCGGCAATAGCGCAACTACCGAATGCCATCACGTATTTGGGTTCGGCCATTTGGTCATACAATCGTTTCAATACCGGTGCCATCTTGTGTACAATCGTGCCGCAGCAAAAAACCACATCGGCCTGGCGGGGACTGTTGCGCGTAACTTCCCATCCGAAACGAGCGAAATCATAGCGAGCTGCGCCCAAACACATGAATTCAATACCGCAGCAACTGGTGGCAAAAGTCAACGGCCATACCGAATTGGAACGTCCCCAATTAATTAGGTCGTCCAATTTTGCCACAGCAATATTGACTCCGTTGGCTCTCAATTCTTTTAAATATCCTTCGAGGTATTCATTTTCCTTGAAATCCTCGTATTTCATGTCCCTGATAAAAATATCCTTTACTTCCATTTCAAAGCTCCTTTCTTCCAAGCGTAGGCCAAACCAAATGTCAGTATAATAAAAAAGAATGCCATACAAACCAAACCTTGCGTACTTAAATCTTTCATAATGGTTGCCCAAGGAAACAACAAGACGGTTTCCACATCAAACACCAAATATAAAATAGCAAATAGATAATAACCTACCTTGAATTGAGACCAAGATGTACCCCGCGTAGGGATACCGCATTCGTAAGGTTCTCCTTTAACCGGATTCGTGGATTTAGGCGCCAACAACCATGCAATCAGCAAGGCGGCTACCACCATAAATATAGCCGTCACTAAAACAACTGAAAATAATGCGGAATTACTCATAATTAAATTTAAAAAACGAATGACAAGCGGCAAATAAAACGCCTGCCGGATTTCGACCGCAAAAGTAAAAACAATTTATTGGGTGTGCAAAAAAAATGCACATTATTCTAATTCAAACATAAAAAAATACGATTCCTCCCTTATCGTGGTTTAACATAAAGTACTATGTCATAATATTTATCCTAATACTTACCGTTATCATTTCCCATCCTTTTATTTAATGTTTTGTAAAGAAATTCAGTTAATTTTTATTTATTGTTGTTCGGTAAAATTGGAAAACAGTTATTTGGTATCTGTAAGATTGATAATAACCGCTTGTTTTTCCACCATCCTTGCGAAAATCCCATTCATTGCGAGCAGTTCTTCGGGAGCGCCATTTTCGGCAACCGTACCGCCGTCGAGTACCACGATTCTGTTGGCGTTGGCTACCGTACGCATCCGGTGGGCAATGACTAAGAGGTTTTGTCGCGTATCAACTCCGAGATGCCCGCCTGTATGCGGGTTTCGTTCTCGACGTCGAGCGAGGCAGTGGCTTCGTCGAGAAGGACGATGGGCGCATCTTTCAGCAAGGCGCGGGCTATGGACACGCGCTGACGCTCGCCGCCCGAAAGCGTTTCACCGTTTTCTCCGATGATGGTGTGGTAACCTTGCGGCATCCTGCACGCAAATTCGTCGCAACAGGCAAGACGGGCAGCCGACAGCACTTCCTCGTCCGAAGCATCGCGGCGGCCAATCCGGATATTGTCCATGATGGAAGCGTTGAAAAGTACGACATCCTGAAATACGACCGAATAATATTTCAACAGCGTTTCGGGGTCAATCGTGCCGACGTTGTAACCACCAAGCAGGATTTTCCCCGACTGAATATCCCAAAAGCGGGCGGCAAGACGGGCTGCCGTACTTTTACCGCTGCCCGATCGACCGACCAGCGCTGTGATTTCTCCCTGCCGCGCCGTGAACGACACGTTTTTCAGCACCTGTTTTCCCGATTCATACTCGAAATCAACGTTTCGGAACTCGATGTCGAAACTGTCAGGCTCAAATGCGGTCGTTCCCTGCTGAACGGGCAGGGCTTCCATTTCGTTCATCCGCTCGATGCGGACGTCGAGGAAAAACAACGCCATCAGGTTGTTGAACACCTCCTCTATTGGGGCGTATATGCGCGATGCCACGAGAATAAATATCAGGTAAGTAAACATCTCAATCGTGCCAAGGGAAAGCAGGCTCGCGCCCACGATAACGACGCTTGCCAATCCGAGTTTCAACACGCTTTGCGAAACGTTTACCAGTATCCCGATAAGCAATTCGCCGCGCGTCTGCATCTTTTTTTCGTTGAAGTCGATTTTCGCGTTCAACCGTGCGAGATAATCCGGTTCGCGCTTGCACGACTTGATTTCACGAATGCACTCAAGCCCTTCTTGAATATGTTCACTTACGTCGCGTTTACTCTGATAGTAAACTTTGTTGAGCCGACCCATTTTCTTTTTCGCGACAAGAATGATTGCCAATGCCAACGGCAGCACCCAAAAGAGCGCCAGCACCAGTTGCCAATTGTAGAAAAACAGTCCTGCGACGATAAGCAAAATGCCGGCAAGCGAAGCAAACAGCTGCGGCACGGCGTGCGAAAAGGTATGTTCGAGGTCGGTGCAGTCGTCCATGATGGTGGCTGTCAGATCGGAGAGGTTTTTCTCGCCGAAATAAGCCAACGGCAGCTTGCGCAGCTTTTCCGCGAGCGAGATACGGCGGGTGGCACTTTCGTCGTAGACGGTTATAAAAGTGCTTCGGTAATGAAAAATGGCCGCCACATACATCACAAGCATGAAGGCAACGCCCATCACGGCGTAGTAAATCACGCCATGTACAGCGCTTGCCGCCGGCAGGAAGACTGTACGCAGATAATCGTCCAGGAACAAGAAGACAAAAACGGCAGGGAGGATCAGCGCCAAATCGAACAGCGTAGTCATCAATACCCCTTTGCAGAAATCTTTCGCTCCTTTGGTCGAGAGCGCAAATCTTTTTTTGATTGTTTCAATCATGGCAATATCCCTTTAAAAGAAACCACAAAAATACGCTTTATTGAAACAGCCGGCAATCCCCATTTACAGGTATTTTTGAGGGGGAATTATACCAATTTCTAAAAATTTTGCAAGAAATTTCTATCTGATTGTGTGTAATTAGAAAATTTATGCTATCTTTGCCACCATACAATCGTAATGTAAAGAGCCCATGATTGGGATATGAAATAAAACATTTTTTTGGAGGAAAAATATATGGCAAAGAAAACACCTGATTCTGTATGTTTGGAAAATTACAGAAAATTATGCGAATTATTCAAACGAGTTATTCCCAACCCGCAACGCTATACCGTAGTTTACGGCTGTGGGGTTGATGTCGGGATGATGGATTTTGTAGTTGTTCGTAAAACGACGTATACCTATTCAAATTATGCCATTGGGTATGACGCCGCTGAAAACGAAATTGTAATTCTTCCGGTGGACATAGATATTGAACACTATGGGGCGCCGTATTATCTGAAGAAATCAGAAATCATTAAGGCTAATCAAAACCGGATGTCAAAAGAAATAACCATCCGGGCCGACCGGCTTCCGAGGAAATATATACAGTTTGTTGTCCCTGAGTGTATAAATGACGATGAGGATAACGTTACCATTCCGGTAAGACAGGATGAAGAGGCGAAGAAATTTGCCGAATATTTTGTCCAAAACTTTATGGAAAAACAGGAAGAGAATATCCTGCAAAAAATTATTTCATTATTCATAAAAAAATAATGGGTGTGGGCACACTGCGCATAACAGGCCTGTTTACGCTTCGCTGTTCCGCCTGCCTGTCCTCTACCCCTACTTCAATGTCCACTGCACCGACTGCTGGTATTCGTTCCACATTTTCAGGTATAGCCCGTTTTGGCTGATTAATTCGCGGTGCGTTCCGGCTTCGGCAATTTTCCCGTTATCAAGCACTAATATCTGGTCGGCATTAACTACGCTTGTGAGCCGGTGGGCAATCATCAGCACTGTCTTGCCTTTCGACAGGGCGGCGAATGCTTCGTAAATTAAATGTTCGCTTTCCGGGTCGGCAAAAGCGGTGGCTTCGTCGAGAATGATAATTGGGGCGTTTTTCAGCATCGCGCGGGCAAGGAGAATACGCTGCTGTTCGCCTCCCGAAAGATACGTCCCCTCTGCGCCGATACGGGTGTTCAGTCTGAGCGGTTGCCGGTCGACGATGTCGCGGCACTGCGTCCTGTCCACAACGTGCTCGACTTCTTCTATCGTCGCATCGGGTTTACCGTAGCGGATATTGTCGAGCAGTGTAGTCTTGAAAAGCCGCGTGTTCTGGAAAACGAAAGCGACCGACTGCATCAACTCGCCGGGCTTGATTTCGTTTACATTAACATCGCCAACTAAAACACGTCCTTCGGAAGTTTCCCAGAAGCGCGCCGCGAGCCGTGCCACTGTCGTTTTGCCGCTTCCCGACGCGCCGACTAAGGCTACTGTTTTTCCCTGCGGGACGTGGAAACAGATATTGTCTAACGCCTTCTTCGTCATTCCGGGATAGGTGAACGATACATGCTCAAAACGAATATCGTATCCGGTTAGTGGCTTGGCTGTTTCGGGAACAGTCAGCGTTTGGTATGCAGTAAGGTTTTCGAGTCGCTCGACCGCCTGCCCCGCCTGCCCCATAGCCTGGTCGAGGTACATGCTTTTCATCACGCAGCCCGAAAAAACAGGCGTAATGAGTACGAACAGGAAAAAATCAAGCAGCACGGAAGCCACATTCCCTGTGTTGCCGATTAAAAGAATGGAAACCGGCGCAAGGAAAAATACAAAACTGTTGATGACGACCGTATAAGCCGACATCGGTTTTTCCCACATCGCGGTGTATTGAACCACCATCCGGTTGTAATCCATGATGCTGCGGTGGAAGTTTTTGAAGGAGAAAATCGTCTGCTGAAAGACTTTCACCACCGGTATTCCGCGCACGTATTCAACCGCTTCGGTGTTCATGTCTTCGAGCGCGTTCATGTAGCTGCGCATGAATTGCCGTCCCTTCGCGCCCATCGAAAACATCATCAGCATAAGGGCGACAAGCAGCGGAATGAGGCAGGCGATGCCCAGACGCCAGTCGAAGATGAAAACCAGCACAATGACGGCGACCGGAACAAGCGCGGTAGTCGCGATATCGGGCAACTGGTGCGCCAGAAAGCTGTGCGTCGTACTTGCATTGTCGTCAATGATTTTGCGGATTCGTCCGCTCGTATGGCTGTCGAAAAATCCCAGCGGCATGGCGACGATTTTCCGCATCGCCTCTCGCCGGATATTCGCCTCCACCCTGAACGCTGCCAGATGCGACGACCACAGTGCCGCGAAATAGATAACAACAATCCCGCCAGCGCACTTACCGCCGACAAAACCATCGAAACCGGAACCAGCACTTTTCTGCTGCCGGCATAAGATTGGAGTTTTTTTAATGTATTCATTTTTAATGTGTTATACTATCACGATTGTTTATACCGGATTGTTATTTATCGTTTCGTGTGTTTTTTTCATCTTTCGCTATTTTTTTAGCGGCGTCCTGTTTTGCCTTTCTCGGTCGGAGGTATAAATACGACCCGAAAATCAGGAGAAGGGAAGCGATGTGTATGTGCCGTTTTGTCTGCGAACTGACGTTGATGCCTGCGAAACCCTGATTTTGCTGATGTCCATTTTTTCCTGCCGCCGGTATTGCCGCTTCGGTTTCCAGTTTGCTGTGTCTGCCTCTTTCTGCGCGTTGCTGCGTTTCCGGATTTTCAACCTTGCGGTTATCAAGCGCGTCTGTCGTTGTTGCCGTTACTTCAACAGCAGGTTTCGGCATCCCTCTTCCTCTGGGATTCAACATGGAGCCGACCTGTATGCCCATGGAATGTATAAACAACATGGCATAAAGCACATACGACCATCGCTGAATTTGTTTCCACCGCGAAGCGCCCAGCCATTTGTGCATCACATCGAAAGACGTTACCCAAAGAATGAGAAAGAGTATCGCCATAAAGATTCCAAGCATATAAACTGCGTTTGAAAAACCGGCTCCAATGCTGCTTCTTACCGCCTCGCCGCTGCCGAAAAAGTAATCAAACGAGCCGAAAGCCATTCGCAACCGTACCCACGAGTGAATCAGTATAGGAAAACCGGAAATAATTGACAACTCTTTCCGAATCATCATCAATCGTTTTACATACCTGTTTCGTGTGGGCAGAGCACCGATATACATGATGATGATGAGCAGCGGAAAGGAAAAGCCCGATGCGTGGACGTATTCGCGAAGGATGCTGCCGATTACCGAGCCTCGCGAAAATTCAAGGGCAGTTATTCCGTACGACGAAAATATCTGCCTTAAAATGAACAGTATTGCGGGTATCGCGAATATAAAATAGTAGATGACTGCATGTTTTTTGATTGATTTTGCCAGCAGCAGAAAGATGAACGTAAGTACAGCCAACGACATGAGCAATGGCGCGAGGGTGTACAGAAATTGAATGAAATCAAATAATAACTTAATCATAATGTTTGTATGTATTTATTTTGTGTCGGAATTAATAATTTTCAGTGCCAATATTGTTACAAGTAATGACTGTGCCTTTTGTGGCTGTTGCGGTAACGGGGTCGATCGTGTAGATTACAGGTTGTGAGCCTTCGGTATCGACAGGTACGACGGGAACATAAATAATACCCTTGTCAACGCAGAATTTCATTGTAGGCCGATTCTTTGACTATTTGCACTTTTGATTTGGCTTCAACAACCACTTTCTTCAAGTTCGGACGCGGCATTCCCTGCATAAATCCAAATATTTTTTGCTGTTTGCCTACCATCCTTACTTCTTTCTTAATGGTTTTTTATGCCCACAAACGAAAATTCGAACATGTAAATTTCTGATTTTATACCGTTTAATATATTACCTTCATTATCGGTTGCTGTTCCGAGCGATTTACCTGCAATCTTTACCGTAACTCCTGCAAGTGGTTGTTTGGCGGCACAACTTGTCACTACGCCGCTTATGCTTTGAACTTTCGATATAACTGATATAAATAAAAGAAAATAGCATATACAAAATGTCAGTCTATAATGATTCATATATATATATATTTAAATTTTACGCAACAAAGGTACGGTGATTGGAAAAACGGAAAAATCCCAATTTTGAGGGATTTTTTGTATTATACCTTAATCATTAATGAGGATAAAAAACCGTTTTTTATAGCAATACTTGTTAAGTAGTGGATTTGTCGAGGTTGATGCCAATTTGCAATTCCCTTTCACGGTTGTGACAGTCAAACAGTTCCAGCAAGGTTTGCTGCTTGGCTTCGACATTTTATTTTCATTGATTTTATAACATTCTCACACATAATCTGCTATAAAACCTGCTACACCGATCTGAGTATCCCAGCAAAAAAAGTGTTGTTTTTGTGTCGTGTTTGTACGTAAGTATAATCGAAAAATTGAATTGTAACTTTTTTAATTTGAATTGATACAGAATAAAATGAATAAAAGACCAAGAGGATAATTAGATTTTCAATCGCCTTCTAAAGTTTTTTATGCTTCTTTGTACTAAATTTTGTTGCATTTAGAACTTGAATCTGCCTTTCTTTCTTTCTTTTTTCCTTTAGGTACTAAAATATTCTTTCTTAATCACTATCTTTGTCTCATATTTTCCAAATATTACCCATATGAGAAAAACAATTTTAATTCTTTGTTTCGTAATAAGCGTACAGATTTCTCCAGCGCAATATTCTGCCTACCCTACATCTCTCGACTGTCTTTTTTGGGAGGGTAAACTCTTGTTCGAAGACCATAATTATGCCGGTTGTCTTGATAAAATGTTACAATACAAGCAACAGGAAAATCCGACATTTATCGCAGAGGCAGATTTCATGATTATCGCTTCCGAGTATTACCAAGGCGTCAAGGATGTAACGAATGAATTGAAATTTTTTTTGGAAAACTATCCTACAACCATTCATTGGGACGAAATCGCTTTTATGATTGGTTCTTCTCATTTCTCCAAGGGAGAATACGGCCAGGCTGTTTCTTGGTTAAATGAATCGGATATGGATTTGCTTTCCAAAAAACAGCAAGAAGATTACACTTACCGTATGGCTCTTTCTTCTTTGAAAACCGGGAAAAAAGAGGAGGCGATCCCTTTGTTTTCATCGTTGAGAATGTTAAGTTTTGTCTATAAGGATGCGGCTACATATTACTTAGCTTGGTTGCACTATTCGAATGAGGACTATACTCAATCGTTAAGTTTGTTTAACCATCTGAAAAATAAAGAAGAATTTCGTCCGGAAGTATTATATTACATCAGTCAAATTAATTTTATACAAAAAAGATATTCTCAAACTATTTCGGAGGGAACGACGCTTTTAAATAATTATCCGGATAACAAACATAATGTCGAAATCGACCGGATTGTCGGTATTTCTTATTACTATGAAGAAGATTATTCCCAAGCACTTAAATACTTGAACCGGTTCATATCTTCAGGGGAAGACATTGCCGCCGAAGATTATTCGGTTTTGGGAATGACTTATTACATGCAAAAAAACTACTCCAAAGCTGTTGAATACTTAGTTTTAAGTAAACCGGGCAACAACGAGGCGGGACAAAGCACTTATTTGTATTTGGGTCAGGCTTACTTAAATCTAAAAAATTATAATCAGGCTTTAAGTG
This sequence comes from Dysgonamonadaceae bacterium, assembly GCA_031275735.1. Taxonomy (GTDB): domain Bacteria; phylum Bacteroidota; class Bacteroidia; order Bacteroidales; family Azobacteroidaceae; genus Azobacteroides. The sequence goes on along the minus strand of JAISOJ010000078.1, from coordinate 8,745 downwards.
CTTTTGAATCGGCTTCTCAAATGAATTTTGATGCTCAAGCTAAAGAAGCAGCTATGTACAATTATGCTATGATGCTATATAAAAATTCGGTTTCCGCTTTCGGAGAATCTGTTACGGTCTTAGAAAATTTCTTGAATATTTATCCTAACTCCATTTATTCCGATAAAGTCAATGATGCCTTGGTCGATATTTATCTCACCACTAAAAATTATGAAATAGCCTTGTTTTCGATTGCCAAGATTAAAAGACCCGGAAATAAAATACTAGAAGCCAGACAAAAAATCTATTATCACTTGGGAACAATCGCCTTTACTAATAGCAACGAACAGGAAGCTATCCGGTATTTCACGCAAGCGATAGAAGCGGGTAATTACGCTCCTATTGAAAAGAATTTATCCATTTACTGGAGAGGCGAATCCTATTTTAAAAAGAAAGAATACGCTCAGGCAATTCGAGATTACAATTCTTTCCTTCAAACGGGGAGGAATGCAGGTGACCTGTGGAATTTATCCAACTACAATATGGGTTATTGTTATTTTGAACAAGAACAATACAAAAAAGCAGAATCATATTTTCAAACATTTATCAGTAGAGAATATAATAAGGTAAGTTTTTTGGCCGACGCTTATGCACGCTTGGGAGATTGTTATTTTTATAATCGTCAATTCAATGATGCTGAAAAAGCTTATAATCAGTCAATAACAGCTATGCCTTCTGCCGGCGACTACGCTCTCTTCCAAAAAGGATTTGTTTTGGGACTATTAAAAAATTATAAAGAAAAAATTGTCCAATTAGATAAACTGATTGCCGGTTATCCCAATTCGCCTTACATTGCAGATGCTTTCTATGAAAAAGGACGCGCTTTTGTTATTATGGAAAACAATCCGGCAGCCATCGAAACATATCAAACCCTTTTGGAAAAATATCCCAACAGCAATCCTGCAAGAAAAGCCGGAATACAATTGGGACTCCTTTATTATAATATCAATCAACCGGAAAAGGCGGCAACGGCTTACAAGCGCATTATTGCTAAATATCCCGGAAGCGAAGAAGCAAAAGTAGCCTTACAAGATTTAAAATCGGTTTATTTTGACTTAAATGACATTGCGGGATACGCGAATTATGTAAAAACACTGGATGGCACAGTTCGATTTGATGTAAGCGAACAGGACTCATTGACTTATTTGGCGGCAGAACGATTATTCACTAAAGGAAATATCAGTCAAGCGCAAAGCAGCTTGCAAAACTACTTGCAATCGTTTCCAAACGGAGCGTTCAGTGCAAATGCCTATTATTATTTGGCAAATACATACTATCAACAACAAAAATTCGCGGAAGCCAAAAAAGCATATATCAAAGTATTGGAAGCCGGAAATACTCGTTTCACGGAAGAAGCTGTTGCGCGTATCGCCGAATTGCAGTATCGGAATAAGGAATATGAAGAGGCTTTGCTTTCTTACCAGCGGCTGCAAAATACCGCTGCTAGCAGAGCAAATAAAGAAGTCGGCGCCCTGGGTGTTATCCGTTCCGCCGCACAATTGAAAAAACAAGCGCCTATCATTGCTTCCGCCAATCTTTTATTGAACAATCAAACACTCAATCCCGAGATTGCCGTAGAAGCCCGTTATTTCCGGGCAAAAGCGTATCTGGACGCCGGCGAAACCGGTTTGGCGGAAAAAGATTTGGAGGTATTGGCCAAAGATACTCGGACCGCTTTCGGGGCGGAAGCTAAATATTTATTGGCGCAGCATTACTTCGATACCGGTCATCTGAGTGAAACTCAAATCATTATCCAAGATTATATTCAACAAGGAACGCCTTATTCTTATTGGTTGGCAAGAAGTTATATTCTTTTATCGGACGTATACGTCTCCAGGAAGGACGCTTTGCAAGCCCGTCAATATTTAGAAAGTTTGCAGAAAAATTACAAAAATACAAACGATGATATTCATTCGTTGATTAACGAACGTTTAACAAACCTCAATAAATAGAATCATGAAACAGTTTATCGCTATTCGTCGCTTGTCGCTTGTCGCTTGTCACTTGTCGCTTGCCGCTTGTTTATACGCACAAAATACCCAACCGGATTCTGTCGTTCTGAGCAGGGAGATGATATTGGAAAGAGAATACAATCCTGTTTTAAAAGATGCTTCCAAAATAAATCAATTGCCTGAAATCAAAGAACCGGAAGCGCCTAAAACATCTGTGGAATTTTCCAATTACACAATTCCCTATATCGTTTCTCCTTATTTACGTACGATTCAATCCAACGTTTACTTTTCCGCATTAGAAACTTACAAACAGCGGGGGTATCTGAATATAGGGGTGGGCGTTCCATTGAATATCGAAGGAGACCTGGGGTATCAGTTGTTGAACACAAAGAAAGATTACCTAAGTATTTATGCTTCCCATCGCTCGACTCGCAATGAAGTTACGTACTTGCATAACACAGGAAAACAACTGATGAAAATTAATGATAACAACGCCGGAATCTTTTACAAACACAATTTTGAACGTGCAAAATTTACAACCGGCGTCCAATATCTGAATGCGTCTTTCAACTATTATGGGATGACAACGACTATGGACAATAACTCTACGGTAAATATTTATTCTCTTTTGAATAAAAATCAAGTTAATAATCTTCTTCAATTTCATACCGGTATTGAATCGAATGAGAATGATGAAATCAATTATAAGGTAAATCTTGCCTATAATTTATTTAAACAAAAATATGGACGCTTGGAAAATGTAGAAGGCCCAACCGAAAGCCGCTATACCGCTAATTTCGATCTAAGTGTACCCATGAATTTGACCAATGCCGTCGGATTGCAAGGCAGTGCGAAATCGTATTTTTACCAATTATCCGAAGATCTCGAACTTCCCAATCTTGTTTATCCGACACAACATGCCGGAAAATATAATTATTCGATCGTTTCTCTTAATCCTTATTTTACCTATATAGACAACGTTTGGGATATCCGTTTGGGGGCAAATGTGCATTTTCAATTTGGAAAAACAAAAAGATTCCTTTTGTTTCCCAACATTCGATTGAATTGGATTCCGTTGCAAAAAACGCAAATTTATTTAAATGTATTGGGAGGCGTTAAGGATAATGGTCTCTATAATACCTTTTTCGAAAACCGTTACATTGACCCTCGATTCCGGTTATACGATTCAAAAAGGCCTTTTGATGCAACGTTGGGTGTCCATTTTTTGATTCTTCCCAACCTTTCGTCGGATATATTTACAGGATATCGGTTGACCGAAGATGAGCACTTTTATATAACCGATTATTGGCCGATCCTTTCTCCTGTTTATATGACTGCTAAAACATTTAATTTAGGAGCATCGGTGAAATATTCTTACCAAGATATATTGGATGTCAGTCTCAAAGGTATTTTTTATAAATGGGATTGTTCTGGTTACGAAGATTACAATTTTTATCTGACAACCCGCATCCAATCGCTTTATCCATGGAACCAACCTTCTTTTACCGGAAATATCGAATCGAGTCTTAAAATACCGGATCTGCCTCTCAAATTTAATTTGAACTATCAATTTGTTTATGGGCGGGAAACGTACGTTGTATCAAATCAAAAGATGAAAGACATTCATGCACTATCTGTTAGAGCGTCTTATTCTATCAATCAAATGCTTTCGGTATATACCGTTGCAAACAATCTTTTATTCCAAAAATACGATATTTGGTACGGATATCCTGCCGAGAATTTCAACATTATAGGAGGGATAAGCGTCAAGTTTTAAAGTTTTTATTAACTTTGCAGTTTCAAAAAAGACAGAAAGGAAATATTTATGCAAAAAAATCTTGTGATCGTTGAATCTCCGGCGAAGGCGAAAACGATAGAAAAGTTTTTAGGCAAAGATTATAAAGTCTTATCCAGTTACGGGCATATTCGTGACCTGAAAGACAAAGGCTTAAGTGTGGATGTAAGACGTAATTTTGAACCGGATTATGTAGTTCCTTCCAACAAACAGGAAATCGTCAAATTACTTAAAAAAGCAGCAGAGAGCGCCGAAATAGTGTGGCTGGCTTCCGATGAAGACCGCGAAGGAGAAGCCATCGCTTGGCATCTTTATACCGTTTTAGGTTTGAATGAAAATGATTCGAAACGAATCGTTTTCCATGAAATTACGAAAAATGCGATTTTACAAGCTATCGAAAATCCGCGTAATATCAATTTGAACTTGGTGCAAGCCCAACAGGCTCGCCGTATCTTGGATAGGATTGTCGGCTTTGAATTATCGCCTATTCTTTGGAAAAAAATTATGCCTTCATTGAGCGCCGGACGGGTTCAATCGGTAGCTGTCCGGTTGATTGTGGAGCGGGAACGGGAAATCAATGCTTTCGAAGCAGAAGCCTTTTTCCGCGTACAAGCTTTGTTCCTTATGCCTGACGGAAAAACAATAATTCGATCGGAATTAAATAAACGTTTCAAAACAAAAGTAGAAGCGGAAGCTTTCTTAGAGTCCCTCAAAGATGCTACTTTCTCCGTAGAAGACATTAATACACGCCCCGGTAAAAAATCGCCGGCGCCGCCTTTCACGACTTCTACCTTACAGCAGGAAGCTGCTAGAAAAATAGGTTTCAGTGTTTCACAAACCATGTCGGTTGCTCAAAAACTCTATGAAGCCGGACTGATTACTTATATGCGTACCGACTCTTTGAATTTGTCGACTATTGCGCTCAATGCCTCTAAAAAAGAAATTGAGAGCGAATTTGGAAACAATTATGTTAAAATCCGCCAATATCGTACAAAAACCAAGGGGGCGCAGGAAGCGCATGAAGCTATCCGTCCTACCTATATCAGCAATCGGACAATAGAAGCGACCGCCACGGAACAAAAATTATACGAATTAATCTGGAAGCGTACGATTGCCTCTCAAATGGCTGATGCCGAATTAGAAAAAACGACAGTTACTATTAATATAAGCAATAATCCGGTCGATAAATTTCTTGTAAACGGAGAAGTGATTAAGTTCGATGGTTTTTTGCGTGTTTATATGGAGGATAATGATGATGAAAACCAAGAAGAATCGGTCGAGACCATTCTTCCCCTAATGCAACTAAACGATCTCTTAAACCTATTGGAAGTAACTGCAAATGAGCGTATCACGCAAAGACCATCCCGTTATACCGAAGCCAGTTTAGTGCGTAAATTAGAAGAATTGGGTATTGGGCGTCCTTCTACCTATGCGCCGACGATTTCGACTATTCAGCAACGCGGTTATGTAATCAAAGGAAATAAGGATGGCGAATCGCGAGTATTCGCCACATTGACATTGAAAAACAAAATGATTACGTCCCGAACAAAAACCGAACTTGTCGGGGCAGACAAAAATAAATTAATCCCGACCGATTCGGGGATTGTAGTCAATGATTTTTTGATTGCCAATTTTCCCCTTGTACTGGAATACAATTTCACTGCCGATTTGGAAAAAGAATTTGATAAAGTGGCCGATGGAGAAATAAAGTGGACAGAAACTTTACACAAATTTTACAAATTATTCCATCCGATTGTTGAAGGGGTATCATCTACACGGACAGAGCATAAAATAGGCGAACGATTACTGGGAAACGATCCCCAGACGGGTAAGCCGGTTTCGGTAAAAGTAGGACGTTTCGGTCCCTTTGTTCAGATAGGGTCGGCAGACGACGAAGAAAAACCACAATTCGCCTCTTTAGCCAAGGGGCAGTCCATCGAAACCATCACAATGGAAGAGGCATTACAACTATTCAGTTTACCTAGGACCGTCGGCGAATGGGACGGGAAAGAAATCATAGCGGCCATTGGACGATTTGGTCCTTACTTGAAATATGATAATACGTTTACTCCTATTCCCAAAAATTATGATCCCTATCACATCACAAAGGAGGAAGCCTGCCAACTGATAATGGAAAAGAAAAATAAGGATGCTAATAAAATAATCAAATCTTTTGCGGAGAATGTCAACCTCCGGATACTGAATGGGCGGTTTGGTCCGTATATTTCATACAACAAAGCTAACTATAAAATTCCTTCGAAAACGCTTCCCGCTGAATTGTCTTACGAAGAAGTTATGAAAATTATAGCTGAAACACCCGAAAAACCGGCAAAAAGAAAAGTATCGAAAACAACTAAAGGCAAAAGCAAGAAATAAGTGAACAGAATAAACGAAGCAATCCTAAACTAAGGAATGCTTCGTTTTACTTCTACAATAAATTAATTTGCTAGTTCTGATAAAAATTTAACCCTTACCAAACGAATTTCTTCTTCGGTGTACTCGTTCCCTAACTCTTTTATTGCTTCTTCCAAATCATCGGTTTCCGATTCTTTGAAATAAAAATAAATATCATCGATATGATCCTCGTCCATTACTTCATTTAGAAAATAATCGATATTAATTTTGGTTCCTGAATAGACAATAGCTTCTATTTCATCCAATAATTCATTGAATTCCAATCCTTTTGATAAAGCTATATCATCCAAAGCTACTTTACGGTCAATACTTTGGACGATGAATACTTTCAGCTTGGATTTATTGGCAACAGTACGAACCCGTAAATCTTCCGGACGTTCAATTTCATTTTCAACCACGTGACGCTTAATCAATTCAATAAATTCTTGCCCGTAACGCTTAGCTTTTCCAGCTCCTACACCCGGAATATTTTGCAATTCTTCAAGCGTAATCGGATAGGTCGTTGCCATCGCTTCCAAAGAGGGATCCTGGAAAATAACATAAGGAGGAACTTCCAATCTTTTAGACAATTTCTTTCTAAGGTCTTTCATAATAGAATAAAGTACCGGATCGACAGCACATGAAGCACCTCCACGAACAGGCGTTTCTTCAACTCCATCATCTTCGCCAAAATCATTGTCTTCGGTAATTTTAAACGACACCGGATTTTTCAAATATTTTTTGCCCTCTGCCGTTAGCTTCAGCAAACCGTAATTTTCAATATCTTTATCTAAATAACCGGCAATCATTGCTTGACGGATAACGGTGTTCCACAACTTTTCATCTTCATCCTTGCCCGTACCAAACATTTCCAGTTCATCGTGTTCGTACGATATGATTTCTGATGTTTTTTTCCCTTGCAAGATATTTATAACATGATCTGCCTTAAATTTATCTTTCAATACTTCAACGGTTTCCAAAACCGAAATCAATAATTCTTTTGCTTCCACTTGCTTTTTAGGATTTAAACAATTATCACAATTTCCACAGTTCTCTTCAGTATATTCTTCTCCGAAATAATGCAACAAGACTTTTCTTCGACATACGGAAGTTTCGGCGTAAGCTTTTGTTTCTTCCAGTAATTGTTTTCCTATTTCTTGTTCGGAAATAGGTTTACCTTGCATAAATTTTTCCAATTTCTGTAAATCTTTATTAATATAAAAAACAATGCACTTCCCTTCTCCTCCATCCCTGCCTGCACGTCCGGTTTCCTGATAATAACCTTCCAAACTTTTAGGAATATCGTAATGGATAACGTAACGTACATCCGGTTTATCAATACCCATACCAAAAGCGATAGTTGCCACGATCACTTCGGTTTCTTCCATCAAAAAAGCATCTTGATTTTCGGAGCGGGTATTGGAATCCATTCCGGCATGGTAAGCCAGAGCGTTGATACCATTCGCTTTCAAAATTTCAGTAAAATCTTCTACTTTTCTCCTTGATAAGCAATAAACAATGCCCGACTTTCCTTGATTGGATTTAACAAATTTGACAATTTCCTTATCAATATTCTTGTTTTTTTGCCGCACTTCATAATATAAATTGGGGCGGTTGAAAGAAGATTTGAATACCATTGCATCTATCATTCCCAAATTTTTTTGGATATCATGCTGCACTTTAGGCGTTGCCGTAGCGGTAAGAGCGATGACTGGTCTTTTCGATATTTCATTGATTATAGGTCTAATACGCCTATATTCGGGACGAAAATCGTGTCCCCATTCTGAAATACAGTGCGCCTCGTCGACGGCATAAAAAGAAACCGGAACTTGTCGGAGAAATTCAATATTTTCCTCTTTTGTTAGCGATTCAGGCGCTACATACAATAATTTGGTTTTTCCACTTTTAATATCTTTTTTCACATGATCGATCGCTTGCTTATTTAGCGAAGAATTGATAAAATGAGCAACTCCGTTATCTTCGCTAAAATGGCGCATCGAGTCCACTTGATTTTTCATCAAAGCAATCAAGGGTGAAATGACGATTGCCGTTCCATCCATTAACAGGGAAGGTAATTGATAACAAAGCGATTTGCCTCCCCCTGTCGGCATAAGAACAAAAGTATCTTTACCTTCTAAAACATTCCTTATAACTGCCTCCTGATTTCCTTTGAAAGTATCAAAACCAAAATGCTTTTTAAGTTGTTCTGCCAAATAATCTTTTTTAGACATTCTTTCTATAAATAATCTTCATTAAAACAAAGGTATATCATTGCTTTGGAATAACACAAATAATTTTCAATTTTTTTTATCTTTTCATGAGTATTTTTTCAAAATTACTCATTATTCAGAAACTGTTTAAATTTTATTTCGAATAAATTTTATTGAGCATCAGTGCGATAAAAGCAGGATGTATCATAGCCGTACTTGCCGTTAGCCTATATTCATAATCACTACTGACCGACTAAATATGAATATTGATTTTAAATTATTGTATATTAGATAGTTAATTTACTTCCTTAAGAATAGGGGTAGGTTTTCATTTACTTTTAGAGAATACAATATA